>CAJXZV010000005.1 GCA_913063835.1 uncultured Eubacteriales bacterium | reverse complement strand
GCCCCGGGGCCCATGTCGATGATGTGGTCGGCCGCCCACATGGCCTCCTCGTCGTGCTCGACGAGGATGAGCGTGTTGCCGAGGTCGCGCAGGTTCTTCAAGGTCTCCAGCAGGCGGTGGTTGTCGCGCTGGTGAAGGCCGACGCTCGGTTCGTCGAGGATGTAGAGGACGCCCACCAGGCCTGAACCTATCTGCGTCGCCAGGCGGATGCGCTGGGCCTCCCCACCGGAAAGGGTCCCGGCCTGCCGGTCGAGGGTCAGATAGTCGAGGCCCACGTCGACCAGGAACCCGAGGCGGCTGGAGATCTCCTTGAGGACCTGGCGCGAGATCATGGCCTCCTTGACCGGGAGGCGCAGGTTCCGGAAGAAAGCCAGGGCCTCCTTCACCGACATCGCCGCCACCTCGGCGATGGACTTGCCGCCGACCGTCACGGCCAGGCTCTCCGGCCGGAGCCGCGCCCCGCGGCAGGCGGGGCAAGGGGAGGTCGACATGAACTCCTCCATCTCGGCCCTGGCCGTGTCGCTGGTGGTCTCCCGGTAGCGGCGTTCGAGGTTGGGGATGACCCCCTCGAACCGGGTCTCGTACACCCTCACCCGCCCGAAGGGGTTCTCGTAGCGGAAGAGTATCTTCTCGTCCCCGGCTCCGTAGAGGATCATGTCGATGAAGCGCGGGTCGAGCTCGCCTATCGGGACGCTCGTCGAGAACCCGAAGTGGTCGGCCAGCGCCTGGAGTTTCTGGGCGTAGTATGTGCTGCCGGAACCCCGCGGGGCCCAGGGGACGACGGCCCCGTCGTCGATGGACCTCCGGCGGTCGGGGATGATGAGGTCCGGGTCGAACTCCATCTTGACTCCGAGGCCGTCACACGCCAGGCAGGCACCGAACGGGCTGTTGAAGGAGAACATCCTCGGCTGGAGCTCCTCCAGGCTGACGCCGCACTCGGGACAGGCGTAGTTCTGGCTGAAGAGGATTTCATCCAAGGGAGACCGGGCGCCCCGCCCTCCGCCGTCCTGCGCGGTCCCGTGCGGACCGCCGGCACGGTCGCCCGCACGGTCCCGGGCCTCCCCATCCTCGCCCGCAACGGATGCCCTCGGTGCGCCTCCCTCGACCGGCGCGACCACGGCCAGCCCCCCGGAGAACTCCACGGCCGTCTCCAGGGAGTCGGCCAGGCGGACCTCGGCCCCCGGGCGCACCGTGAACCGGTCGACGACGGCCTCGATGGTGTGCCGGCGGTACTTGTCGAGCTCGATGGGGTCGTCGAGCCCCATCACCTCACCGTCCACTCTCGCCCGCACGTAGCCTGCCTTGCGGATGTCCTCGAAGACCTTCTGGTGCTCACCCTTGCGGCCGCGGACGAGGGGGGCCAGCACGAGGATCCTCGTGCCCTGCGGAAGGGTCATGACCCGGTCCACCATCTGTTCGATGGTCTGCTGGGTGATGGGGCGACCGCACCGGGGGCAGTGCGGGAGTCCGACCCTGGCCCAGAGGAGGCGCATATAGTCGTATATCTCGGTGACGGTGGCCACCGTCGAGCGGGGGTTGCGCCCGCCGGCCCTCTGGTCGATGCAGATGGCCGGGGACAGGCCCTCGATGTAGTCCACGTCGGGCTTGTCCATCTGGCCGAGGAACTGGCGGGCGTAGGCCGAGAGCGACTCCACGTACCGGCGCTGGCCTTCGGCGTAGATGGTGTCCAGCGCCAGCGAGGTCTTGCCGGAACCGGAGACTCCCGTTATGACGACGAGCTTGTCGCGCGGGATGACGACGTCGATGTTCTTGAGGTTGTGTTGACGCGCACCGCGGACGATGATGGCCTCTTTCGACACGCTGGCTCCCCCGAAGGAATCCGAGTCTGGCGCAGTGGGTCGTAAAACCTATTATATCACCGGCTCCCCGAAGGAGGCTCCGAAGGTCACGACCCGTGCCGGCGCCGAGGCTCCGACCGGCCATGCAGTTCCCGCCCTGGATGCTACCAGGCGAACATAGGTTCGGTCAAGGGGCCGCTGTCGTCGCAGACCGGAGCTCTCCCCCGCGCAGAGAAAGCGCCGACCCGGCCGCCCGGCCGGCCCCTTCGCGTTCAGGCCGGGTCGGACCGCGGCCGGGTCGGCTGCCCGGAGACTTCGCCGTCGCCCTCCCTACGGCACCAGTTCGCCGGCGAAACCGTCGTCCATCACCGGGTCCTGTTGCCGGATGTAGTCGTCGATGTTGGCCTCACAGAAGGCGAAGGCCTCCTCCACCGTGACGACACCGTCGCCGTCAGCGTCGCCCTCACCGAGGCGCATACCCCTCTCCACCATCAGCCAGGTGAAGTAGCCGTGCTCGATCGAGCTCGACTCGTAGGAGTACTGCTTCTCCTTACAGGCCATGGTGACCACCTTGCCGGCGGGCGCGGCGTCGGCGATGTCGGTCATGCCACCGCTGTAGCAGGAGTCGAAGGCGATCCACACGTAGCCCGACGCCAGCTCGGCGAACTTCGCGGCGAGTTCACCGTCCCAGAGCCGCGACAGCTCCCAGGGGATGATGCACTCGTCTCTGCGTTCGGCGTCGCCGTCGGCGTCCCGGGTCGAGCGGCTGCCGTGCCCGCTGTAGTAGAAGACCACGTGGGTGTCGGGCCCGGCGTTGGCAATCAGCCAGTCGATGCCGGCCAAGATGTTGGCGTGAGTGGCGTCAGAGTCAAGCAGGAGCGTGATGTCTGACGACGTGTAACCGTATTCCGCAATCAGTGTGTTGTAGACCTCGAGGGCGTCATCGTCACAGTACTCGAGGTCGCTGCTGTCGCCCGAGTAATCGGAGATGCCGATGATGAGGGCGAGCTTCGCCGCCGTGCTGGTGGTACCGGCTTTGCCCGCGGGGGTGGCCTGGAAGGACGCCGTGGTCTTCGGCAAGGGATGTTTGTTCCAGGGGATGTCGGCCGGCGTCACTCCACCGCGGCCCACCGGGGCCGCCTGGACGGTGGTGGCCGCGAGCAGCGCGACCGAGACCACGAGGGCGAGCAGGAGTTTGAGAGTCCTGGTCACGGATGACACCTCCCTTCACTTCAGGGTGTCCGCGTCGACTGGAAGACTTTGCCAGCTCTCGACGAACTCCTCCCGCCTGAGGCCGTCTGGGGAGAAATGTTTACAGGAGGCCCGCGATGAGCCCGAGGCCCCGCTCGAGGTCCTCCCGCCGTGACCGCCAGGCGTTGGCGGGGTCCATGGTCCCGTACTCGTAGGTCACGCGCTCGGGTCGGGTCCGCGCGAGTACGGCCCGAAGCCGCCGAAGGTCGTCGGTCCCCACCGGAAGGTGCCGGTCCCGGAGGACCCCGTCCACCCAGGCCGGTGCGTTGATGTGGACCTCGCGCACGGCGCCGAGCGGCAGGCCATCGATGTACTCCTCGAAGGAAAGCCCGAGATAGAAAGAAGCTATGTAGGCGTGACTCACGTCGAGCAGGAACCCGCAGCCGGTGGACTCCACCACCTCGCGGATGAAATCGGGCTCGACCACGCACCGCAGGCTGCCGGGCCGCGTCGGGCGGACGGCCGTTCCCCACCAGATACCGTTCTCGATGAGGAGGTCGCTCTCGCTGAGCTCCGGGCAGGCCCCCGTACCGAGCCAGGACATGAGGCCGGCCACGTTGGCCGTCACCCGGTCAAGAAGAGCCTGCCGCTCGCGTGGGGTCTGCCGGTCCGGTGAGGCCACGCCCCGGGCCTCCTCTGGGGTGATGAAAAGGTGTGACTGCAGGCTGGGGGTCCCGCTCGCCCGGACGGCTCCGGCTATGTCCTCCAGGTCGAGCCGGTCCATCAGGCTCTCCGAGCCCACGGAAAGAGGCTGGCCCCAGAAGTGCAATACGACCGTCAGCCCCAGGGAACGGGCTAGCACTATCTCCCGGTCCCTCGCCTCCCGGCTCGAGCCGCTCGGTATCTTCACCGCCTGGACGCGGGCGGTCTTCGCTTCGCCCCCCGCAGCGTGCGGCTCCTCACTCCCCTCGAGGATCTCTATGAGCTGGGGAGAGAGGTTGGCGGCCAGGAGCGGACGCGGGGGAGCCTCCCTACCGGCGCCGCCGGACGCCTTCCGGGCTTTCATCTCGTCTGCGCCGCCCGCAGCTCGAAAAGGAGGTCGCGGAGCTGGGCGGCCCGCTCGTACTCCAGGTCCCGGGCGGCCTTCTTCATCTCCTTCTCTATCCGCTCGACCCATTCGGCCAGTTCCTTCCGGCTCAGGGACCTGGGGTCTTCAGGCAGTTCGGCCGGCTCCTTCACCACCGGGTGGGTGGCGGCCAGCAGGTCGCGCACGGCCTTGCGGACCGACTCGGGCGTTATGCCGTGCTCCCGGTTGAACTCGGCCTGGATGGCGCGCCGGCGCTCGGTCTCGTCGATGGCCCTCCTCATGGACCCGGTGACGGTGTCGGCGTACATGATGACCCGCCCGTTGACGTTGCGCGCGGCCCGACCGATGGTCTGGATGAGGGCCGTCTCTGAGCGCAGGTAGCCCTCCTTGTCGGCGTCCAGGATGGCCACGAGCGAGACCTCGGGAAGGTCGAGCCCCTCCCGGAGGAGGTTGATGCCGACCAGGATATCGAACACCCCGAGCCGGAGATCGCGGATGATGGCCATCCGCTCGAGAGCGTCCACTTCCGAATGGAGGTAGCGGGCCTTGAAGCCCATCTCCCTCAGGTAGTCGGTGAGGTCCTCGGCCATCCTCTTGGTGAGGGTGGTGACGAGCACCCTCTCTCCCTTGGCGACCGTCTTCCTGGCCTCGACCACCAGGTCCTCGACCTGGTCCACGGTGGGCCGCACGACCACCTCCGGGTCCAGGAGGCCCGTCGGGCGCACGATCTGCTCGACCACGCGCCCCTCCCGGCGCGCCCGCTCAAGCTCGTAGGGGCCCGGAGTCGCCGACGTGTAGAGGACCCGCTTGGCCCGCTGCTCGAACTCCTCGAAGGTCAGGGGCCGGTTGTCGAGGGCCGAGGGAAGGCGGAAGCCGTACTCGACAAGGGTCTCCTTGCGGCTCCGGTCCCCCGCGTACATCGCCCTTATCTGCGGTATCGTCTGGTGCGACTCGTCGATGACGATGAGCAGGTCGGGCGGGAAGAAGTCGATGAGGGTGTAGGGGGGCTCCCCCGGAGCCCGGCCGGTGAGATGGCGCGAGTAGTTCTCGACCCCCGGGCAGTAGCCGACCTCCCGCAGCATCTCAAGGTCGTAGCGGGTCCTCTGCTCCAGGCGCTGGGCCTCCACCAGCCGGTCCCGGCTGCGGAGCTCTCTGAGCCGCTCCTCGAGCTCGGCCTCGATGGCCTCGCAGGCACGCCGTATCTTCTGCTCGGCGGTGACGTAGTGGCTGGCCGGGAAGATGAGGACGTGGTCGCGCTCGGCCAGGACCCTTCCCGTGAGGACGTCCACCTCTGAGATGCGCTCGACCTCGTCACCGAAGAACTCGACCCGGACGGCCTTCTCCGTGTAGGAGGCCGGGTAGATGTCGAGGGTGTCCCCGCGCACCCGGAAGGTGCCCCGGGTGAAGTCGACGTCGTTGCGCTCGTACTGTATCTCCACCAGCTTCCGCAGGACCTCGTCGCGGTCTTTAACCATCCCGCGCCTCAGCGAGACCACCAGGTCGCGGTAATCCTCCGGCGAGCCCAGGCCATAGATGCAGGACACGCTGGCGACGACGATGACGTCCCGGCGCTCGAAGAGGGCGCTCGTCGCCGAGTGGCGGAGCTTGTCGATCTCCTCGTTCAGCAGGGTGTCCTTCTCGATGTAGGTGTCGGACTGGGGGATGTAGGCCTCCGGCTGGTAGTAGTCGTAGTAGCTGACGAAGTACTCGACGGCGTTCTCCGGGAAGAACTCCTTGAACTCGCCCGCCAACTGGGCGGCCAGGGTCTTGTTGTGGGAGATGACGAGGGTCGGGCGGTCGAGCCTGGCGATGACGTGGGCCGCGGTGAGAGTCTTGCCCGTCCCCGTCGCCCCCAGCAGGACGACCTGGGTCTCACCCGCCTCGAAGGCCCGCGTTATCTCCTCGATGGCCTTGGGTTGGTCTCCCTTGGGCTCGAACTCCGCTCTCAGCTTGAAGAGACCCATCCCGCTCACCCGCCTCCTCAGGTCGTCAGGCCGGCGGGCGGCTGCTTCGCGGGGCCCGATCGCCGCCCCCGGCCCTCTCGCGGGGCCCGCTCTCCGCCAGTATGACCAGGGCGTCCACAGCCACGGCGCCTTCCCCGGGCCGGTGGAGCACGACCGGGTTCAGGTCGGCCTCGACGATGTCCGGTCTCGAGGCGAGGAGAGAAGCCATCCCGCGGATGACGCCGGCCAGGGCCTCCAGGTCGGCCCTGTCCTCCTCCACGCCCAGCTCCGCGAGGACCTCCCGGGCGAGCCCCGCGGCCTCCTCCCCCGTCAGGGGGGCCAGGCGGAAGAGGAGCGGTGAGTCGAGGCCGACCCGGGTGCCCCCCGCCCCCGTGGCCACCACCGGCCCGAAGAGCGGGTCCCACAGGCCGCCCACGATGACCTCGAGCCCGGGCGGGACCTGCCGCTGGACGAGGAAGCCTTCCGGGCGGCGCTCCGGTCCGAGCAGTTCCTCGGCGCGGGCGGCCACTTCGGCGACGGCCCTGGCGAGGTCCTCGGGTCCCCGGAGGTCCAGCCGGACCACTCCGGCGGCGGCCTTGTGCGGGATGAAGGCCGAACACAGCTTGAGGACGACGGGGTAGCCGACTTCCTCGGCTGCCCGCAGGACCTCGTCGGCCGACGCGGCGACCCTGAAGGGCGCGAAGGTGACCCCTGCCGTCCGGAGAAGGGCCGCGGACTCGGCCTCGCTGAGAGTGCGGCCGGCGCGCCCCGAAGGCCCTTCACCTGGCGGGCCCTCCGCCTGAGGGGCCGGCGGCCTCTCGGGCGCAGGAGGCTCCGGAAAGGCGTCCGTCCTTCCGTCCCCCACCCGGGCCTCGACGCCGTCCTCGCCCTGTCCGGCCCGCACCCCCTGGTCCAGCGCGGCCAGGCGTGCCAGAGCGGCCAGCACGGCGGCGGCCCGGTCGGGACCGGCCAGAGCCGTGAGACCGGCCCTCTGCAGGACGGCCCTCCCCGCAGCGCTCCACCGGCCGTGCATGATGACCGGAAGGAAGACCTTGCCGGGCGCCGACCCGGACCAGGCCCCGGCCAGGGCCTCGGCCACGGCGGTGTCGGTCAGGAACCTCGTCGGCAGGTCCAGGGTGACGAGGGCGTCGACACCCGGGTCCTCGAGGACCAGGGAGACGACAGCGGCGTGCTGCTCGGGGGTCGCCGAGGCGGTCATGTCCACGTGCCCCTCCGGGCGGCAGACGGAGGAGTAAGGGGGAACGACGTCGGCCAGGCGCCGACGGGTCTCGGCCGACACGCGGGCCGGGACGAGGAGCCCTCCGTGCCGGGCCAGGGCGTCCATGGCGTACACTCCGGGTCCCCCGGCATGGGTGACCACGAACACCCTGAGGGGCGGTCTGGGAAGGTCGGGCCGGGCGGAGCCGTCAGGGCGGCGGCCGGTCCGGTCGGCCAGAACCCGCAGGACGTCCACGAAGTCCTCCATGGTCTCGACCCTGAGGGCCCCCGCCTGCCGCAGGGCGCCGTCCCAGACCCGGTCGGGTCCGGCCAGAGCACCCGTGTGCGAGGTGGCCGCCTGGCCCCCGGCCTCGCTCCGCCCCGTCTTCAGAACCACGACAGGCTTCTCCTCGGACAGGGCCGCCAGAGACCTGAGGAGCGCACGCGGGCGCGGGACACCCTCGAGATACACCCCGACCACGGCCGTCTCCGGGTCATCGCGGAGGTAGTCGAGGACCTCCCCCATGCTGACGTCGGCCATGTTGCCGAGGCTGACGAGCTTGCTGAACCCCACCGGCTCCGGCTCCGAAGAGAGCATCTGGGTGAACCAGGCGCCGACCGCCCCGCTCTGGGACACGAAGGCGATGCAGCCCGGGCGGTGGACGACACCGTGCAGGAAGGTGGTGTCGACCCCCGACCGGGTGTCGATGACCCCGATGCAGTTGGGCCCTATGACCCTGACGCCCGCCTCGCGGGCCGTCCGCACCAGACGCTCCTGGCGGCTCCGCCCCTCCTCCGTCCCGGTCTCGGCGTACCCGCCCGACGCCACGACCAGGGCCCTGAGGTCCCCCCTGGTCCGGGCCCTAGCCCTGACGTCGGCCAGGACAGCGTCGAGGGCCCTCTCCGGGACCATGAGGACGGCCATCTCGACCGTGCCCGGGACGGAGACGAGGTCGGGGTAGGCCCGGAGGCCGGCGATCTCCGTCTCCCGCGGGTTGACCGGATGGAGGCGGTCGGCCGGGAACCCGGCGTCAAGCATGCTCCTCAGAATCTGGTGGCCCGGCTTGGCCGGGTCGCGGGACGCGCCGACGACGGCGCACCCTTGCGGACGGAAGAACGACTTCATCTCCGAGCGCTCCTCCCCTGTCAGGACCCGCCGCTCCCGGAGCGGCCCGCCAGCCTCCGGGCGAGGCCGCCCAGGGGGCCGGCGCCCGCCAGCTCCACGACGACGCGGTCTCCGGGCTCCGGCACCGGGATGACCCCGAGGACGGAGCCCGGGCCGAAGGGGCACGAAAAGGTGTGGCCGCGCGTGCCGTCCCAGCCGTCGGGCCCCTCCTCGGTCGGACCGGAGTCTCCGCTCGGGCGCGGGGGCCGCACCGTGAGATACAGGCGGCCGGAGGCCCGGGCCAGGGTCAGAGCCTCCTCCAGCTCCGCCCGCCCGGTCACCGGCCTCCCGCCGACCTCGGTGATGACCCATCCGGGCCCGAGGCCGAGGCGCTCGGCCGGCGTCCCCGGCACGACGTCGAGGACCATCAGACCCTCACCCGGCGGGATGAAGTAGGGCCGGCCGGCAGACTCCCGCCGGTTCTCGAGGCGCACGACGGCCTCGTGCCCCAGGGGCGCGAACAGAGCGGTCACCCACAGCAGGAGGGGGACCCGCGTGGCCGCGACCGAAAGGGCGAGGAGGGTGAGGCTGTAGAGAGCCAGGTTGACGGCCGTGCGCCGGGCCTTGAGCCCCGGCGGGGACGTGAGGGCCACCTCCCCGTAGCCCAGGGCCGCCGGAAGGGCGTGGGGGAAGAACACGGCTCCGGGGTGGGCCAGGATCTCCGGCGCCGTCCGCAGGACGGGCCACCAGTCGGGCATGGCTATCCCTTCCTTGGCCGCCGCGGGGGAGATGACGGCAAGGATGAGCAGGGCGACAGGGACGGACCAGGCGCGCTGCAGGTAGAAGGCACCCACGGTGCGGCCCCTCCTCTGGAGGTACACCGGGGTCGCCCCCGCCGAACCGTCGAGGAGGATGAGCAGGCTCTCCATGAGGTGCAGGACGGCCACGAGGGCCATCAGCGGCGGGATGCTGACCTTGGGGAACCCGAAGAGGAGGTAGCTCAGAGCCAGGAGACCCCCGGCGTAGGAGAAGCACATCAGCCTGACGTTGATGAGCATGAGGGCCAAGGCCGTGGGCATGAGCCAGACGAGGCCGCCCCCGTCGGGAAGGAAGGCGACACCGATGAAGGTCATGACGAAGCTGCCGACGGCCCCCACGACGACTCCCTGGAGGATGGAGGCAAGGGTCTGGCCGAACGGGGAAGTCAGGACCGTCCCGTAAAGCTCCTTCTGGAGGCGGGCCGTCCTGGCGTACTGGCTGTAGACCAGGAGCGTTATGGCCCAGTAGAACAGGAAGCGGACCCCCGTGGCGGGGTTCCAGGCGACCTGCGGCGCCGTCTCCAGGACGCTCCGGGCGATCTCCAAGAAGGGGAACGACAAGCTCTAGCTGCCCCCGTCCTCACCGAGGGCCTGGCGCAGGAGCTCCACCGCCCTCCGGAGCTGGGTGTCGCGCGGGTCCTCGGGGTCGCTCCAGGTGAAGCCTTCCCAGAAGGACGCGGACTCGGTCTCGTCCACGACCGGCAGGCTCACGACGGTGTCGGGCTCGATGCCCTCGTCCGCAATCTGCTCCTTGTTAGGCCTCAGCCAGCGCTCGGTGGTCAGACGGAGGACCGACCCGCCTCCCATGTCGAAGGGGGTCTGGACCGTCCCCTTTCCGAAGCTCGTGACCCCGACAAGGACCCCCACCCCGTTGTCCCTGATGGCCCCGGCGAGGATCTCGGCGGCGCTGGCCGTCCACTCGTTGATGAGGACGACGACCGGCACTCCGATACCCTCTCCACCCGCCGCCTCCACAGGCCTCGGTTCTCCGTCCCGCCCCACGCGGTAGAGGATGGTCCCCTCGGCGATGAACCGCCGGGCTATGGTGACGCACTCGTCCAGATAACCGCCCCCGTTGTTCCGGAGGTCGAGGACGAGACCCTTGAGCCCCTGGGCCCTGAGCTCGGCTAGGGCGGTGTCGAACTGCCCCGGGGTCTTGCGGCTGAAGTCGGTGATCTGGATGTAGCCCAGCCCCTCGTCGGGGTAGAGCATCTTCCCCTTAGCGCTCTGGATGACGATGCGCTCGCGGATGAGGGTCACGTCGAAGCGGACCTCGGCCTCCCCCTCGCCGCGGAGGACGGTCAGGACGACCGGTGTGCCCTCTTCACCCCTGATGAGCCTGGCGACGATGTCGAGGGGGACGCCCACGACATCCTTCCCGTCGACACCGACGATACGGTCCCGTGGGCGGAGGCCGGCCCGCTCGGCGGGGCTGTCGGGGAAGGGCAGGACCACGGTGACGTAATCGCCGACCTGCTCGACGGTCATCCCGACCCCGACGTACTCACCCGAAAGGGGCAGGTCGAACTCCTCGTATTCCTGCGGGTCCATGTAGTAGGTGTACGGGTCGCCGACAGCGTCGGCCATCCCGTGAAGCGCACCCTCGATGAGCTCGTGGCCGTCAAGTTCATCGACGTACTTCGTCATGAGGACACGGTACTGGTGGTACAGCCGGGCGAAATCCGCGTCCGACCCCGGCCGGAACAGGCCGGCTCCCCAGCGCAGTCCGAGCCAGGGGACCATGCCTGTGGCGAGGGAGTAGGTGACCAGGTTCGTGACCACCAGCAGGACGATGACGGTCAGGATGACGCGGCTGCGCTTCAAGAGGGCATCCCCTTTCACCGCCCGGCCGGGCGGCCGCCGTTCGGGACACAGGTCGCCCGTGACGACGCGTTCCGGCCGGCAGGCGTTCTGTTCGGGGGTTTCCGGGTGGGTCCGACACCGGCAACCCGCCGCGCTATGCGGAGTTCAATGCCGGCGGCCGGGGTCCTGCCGGTAGGAAGGCCCATGACGCCTCAGCGTTGCGGAAGGAAATCGAGCGGGTCCTTCGGCTCACCGTGCAGCCGGATCTCGAAGTGCAGATGGGGGCCTGTGCTGTACCCGGTCGAGCCGACGTAGCCGATGACGGCCCCCTGGGCGACGAAGTCGTTTATGGAGACCCTGTAGCCACTCAGATGGGCGTAAAGGGTCGAGGCGTACCCCCCGTGGTCGATGATGATGCAGCGGCCGTAGCCGCCCGCCCAGCTGGCCAGGATGACCGTCCCGGCCGCAGAGGCCTTGACGGGGGTCCCCATCGGGGCGGCGAGGTCGATGCCGTGATGCGGGCGCCACTCTTTCAGGATGGGATGGTAGCGCATCCCGAAACCGGAGGTGATGATGATCCTCCCGTCGAGCGGCCAGGCGAAGAGGGGTATCTCCCCGGACTGCTGGCGGGCCCGCTGGATCTCCACGATGAGCCGGGCGAGCCTCTCGGACATCTCCTCGAGCTCATCCAGGGCCTGAGCGGTGGCCTCCTTGCTCCTCCGGATGTCGTTCAGTATCCGCTCGCTGGCCTGCTTCCGCTGGGCGATGGCCGCCCGCCGGGCCGAGGTCTCGGCGCGCAGGGCGACAAGCTCCGACCTCTGCTCCTCGAGGTAGGCCTTTTTCTGCTCCAGCTGACGCTTCTCTTCGTTTATCTGGTCGAAGAGCTCGACGTCGGCCACCAGGATCTGCCGCAGGAACTCGAACCTGCCGAGGAAGTCGGCGAAGCTCCTGGACCCGAGAAGGACCTCCAGGTAGTGGACATAACCCACCTCGGCCAGGGCCCGCACGCGCCTGAGCATGAGGTCGGTACGGACGTCGAGCCTGGCCTGGGCGTCGGCTATCTCCGCCGCGGTCTCATCGATGGACTCTTCGGTCCGGGCTATCCGGCTCTCGAGGTCCGAGAGTTCACCCTGGAGGATATCGAGCTCCCGCCCGATCCGGGCCAGCTCTCCGGTCACAGAGCGCTCCTGGGACTGGAGCCTCTCGAACTCGGCCTGCTTCTCCTCGATGAGCCTCCGGGTCCGCTCGAGCTCCTCCTGGAGCTCCTCAAGCTGGCCGGCCCTGGCCCGCGCGTCTCGGTCCGCAGACCCGGGCAGTGGCAACAGAGAGGCGGGGAGGACCCCGAGCAGGGCCAGGAAGAGACACAGGGCGGCGGCCGCTCTCACTCTCGTCTTCACGCTCGCAGGAACCTCCTCATCGACAGCAGGCTGCCGAGAGCGCCGACGACCCCGCCGACGGCGACGAGGACCAGTCCGAGCCGCCAGGCGAGGGGGTAGACAGGTACCACCGGCATGAAGGGGATGGAGCGGTAGACCCACCCGACAGCCCAGGAGTAGCCCTGCCAGGCCACCACCCCCGCCACGAGAGCGCCGGCGATGCCGAGGAACATGCCTTCCAGCAAGAAGGGCCACCTTATGAACCAGTCGGTGGCCCCGACGAGACGCATTATGTAAATCTCCTCACTGCGGGCGAGGATGGTCAGGCGGACCGTGTTCGAGATAACCAGCACGGTGGCCAGGACCATGAGTCCGACCAGCGTGAGACCGCCGAGGCGCAGGGCGTTGGTGAGACGAAGGAGCCGCTGGACAAGGTCATGGGTGTAACCGACGTTCTCCACCCCGTCGAGTTCCGCCGCGGCGGCCGCCACAGAGTCGACCCAGGCCGGGCCGAGGGTGAAGACCCTGAAGGAGTCCCGCAGGGGGTTCATCTCCTCGACCCCCTCGAGGAGATGGGAGTACCTGTCGCCGAGCTGCTCCTTGAGGTCGTTCAGGGCCTGCTCCTTGGAGACGAAGAGCACTTCGGTGACTCCCGAGAGGGCGAGGAGCCGGGACCTCAGGTCTTCCAGAGCCGCGTCGTCGAGCCCCTCCGCGAGGTAGAGCCTGACCTCGAGCTGGGATTCGATGGTCCGCGCCAGGTTGTCGAGGTTCAGGGCGGCCAGGAGGAAGACGGAGAGGATGAAAAGGGAGACGGCCACCGTGGCGACGGAGGCCGCGCTCATGAGCCCGTTCCGTCTGAGGCTCTTCAAGGCCTCACCGACGGCCGCACCCGCTCCCATCTTCCTCTATCCCCCTCTCTCAGGCCCTCAGGGCCTCGTAGGTGCCGCGTTCGGCGTCCCGCACGATGCGGCCCCGGTCGAGGGCGACGACCCTGCGTCGAGCGCTGTCGACGAGCGCCTTGGCGTGGGTCGCCATCAGGACGGTCGTCCCCCGGCGGTTTATCTCGAAGAGGAGCTGGAGGATACCCCTGGAGGTCGCCGGGTCGAGGTTGCCGGTCGGTTCGTCGGCCACCAGGACCAAGGGGTGGTTGGCGATGGCCCGGGCCAGGGCCACCCGCTGCTGCTCACCGCCGGACAGCTCGGAAGGGTACGCGTCCTCCTTGCCGGCCAGGCCGACGAGCTCGAACGTCGCCGGCACCCGGCGGGAGATCTCCCTCGCGCTGGCGCCTACGGCCCGCATGGCGAAGGCGACGTTCTCGTAGGCCGTCTTGCGGGGAAGGAGCTTGAAGTCCTGGAAGACCACACCGATGTGCCGACGGAGGTAGGGCACCGTCTTGGGCCGGAGCTTTGCGAGGTTGACACCGTTGACGAAGACGAAGCCGCTCGTGGGAACCAGGTCGCGGTAGATCAGCCTGACGAGGGTGGACTTGCCCGCCCCGCTCGGCCCCACCACGAAGAGGAACTCGCCCTTGGCCACAGACAGCGTGACACCCCTGAGGGCGGTGGTCCCGTTCGGATACGTCATGTCGACGTTGTAGAACTCGATCACGACGACTCCCCCCGCGCTGGAGAGGGCCCCAGGCCGGCGCCCGGCCTGAGCGCAAGGCAAACAGCCGGAACAAGGAACCTAAATCCTAAATAAAGACGAGAACCGATGCCTCCCCGATGCGCAGCAGGGTTGTCCGAAGGGGCCGCTTCCAGGCTTATGTCGACCCGCGGCTCTGTCTGTGGTGGGTCCGTCTTCGACAGGATGGGGCAATATCCTGCCGGTTGGGACCGATTCCGATGTAAATCTACACCTGGTGGAAAATGGCGGGGACTTCCCCGGGAAATGTCGGGCGGTGACGGTCCGTGACGACCGGCCGGGTCACCCGGGCGAGACCTGCCTGCCGCCGGCTCACCGGGCGGCGGGGCGCCGGCCCGCGGCCGGGGTCAGGATGGGCCCCTGCTCTTCAGGGCCAGGGCCTTCGCCGCCGCCCGGCGGACATCGTCGGGGGTGAGCCCGTAGGCGGCCAGC
Source organism: uncultured Eubacteriales bacterium (assembly GCA_913063835.1). Taxonomy (GTDB): domain Bacteria; phylum Bacillota; class Sulfobacillia; order UBA995; family UBA9673; genus UBA9673. Next base: position 33,648 of record CAJXZV010000005.1, on the reverse strand, counting down.
AGCTCCGCCGGTGTCCCCGAACGGCCGAAGCGGTCGCCCACGCCGACCCTGACGACAGGGACGGGATGCTCCCCGGCGAGGAACTCCGTCACGGCCGAGCCGAGGCCCCCGATGACACTGTGCTCCTCGGCGGTCACGATGGCTCCCGTCCGGCGGGCGACTTCGAGAAGGGTCGACGTGTCGAGAGGCTTCAGCGTGGAGGCGTTCACAACCCCGGCGAGGACGCCCTCGCCCGCCAGGGCCACCGCGGCCTGGAGGCACACGTCGACCATCAGCCCGCAGGCGATGAGGGTGAGGTCCCGTCCTTCCTTCAGCACGTCCCAGCGGCCGATGGTGAAGGAGTGGTCCTCGGGGTAGATGACCGGGACCGGAGCACGCCCGAGCCTCAGGTAGACGGGGCCGGGGTGGTCGGCCGCCGCATGGACGGCGGCCCTTGTCTCACTGGCGTCCGCGGGGACGATCACGGTCATATTCGGGAGGACCCTCGTCAGGGCGATGTCCTCGAGGGCCTGGTGGGTGGCGCCGTCCTCGCCCACGCTGAGGCCGGCGTGGGTGGCGGCGACCTTCACGCCGAGGTCCGCGTAGGCCACCGACACCCTGAGCTGGTCGTAGACCCGCCCGGGTGCGAAGACGGCGAAGGTGCTGGCGAACGGGATCTTCCCCGCCGCAGCCAGGCCGGCCGCCACCCCGATGAGGTTGGCCTCGGCGATGCCCATGTTGAAGAACCGGTCAGGGAACTCCCTCGCGAAAAGGGCCGTCTTGGTCGAGCCGGAGAGGTCGGCGTCGAGGACGACCACCTCCGGGCGCCTGCGGCCCACCTCGACGAGGGCCCGGCCGTAGGCCTCCCTGGTGGCGACGGCCTCGGCCTGGGCGGCGGTCTGAACCCGGGTCATGCCCTCAGGCCGGGGGCGGCTTCCGTCCCCCGACCCGCCGCGTGTCGTGCTCACTGCCCGTCCTCCTCCCCTCGTTCTCCGGCGCCGCTATCGCCGCCCTCCGCCGGGCCGCCCGCGTCGGCGGCGCCGAGCTCGCGCATGGCCTCCGCGAGCTGGTCGGGTGTCGGGGCCTTGCCGTGCCACTCGGCCCGGTTCTCCATGAAACTGACCCCCCGCCCTTTTACCGTGCGGGCGACGACCATCGTCGGCCTGCCCTTCACCTCGGCCGCCTCGGCGGTGGCCCCGAGGATCCGGTCCATGTCGTGCCCGTCGACCTCGATGACGTGCCAGCCGAAGGCCTGCCATTTGGCGGCGACCGGGCTGATCGACATGACGTCCTCGACCCGCCCGTCGATCTGCAGGCCGTTGTGGTCGAGGTAGGCGGTGAGATTGTCCAGCCGGTAGTGGGCCGCCGCCATGGCCGCCTCCCATATCTGGCCCTCCTGGACCTCGCCGTCCCCGAGGACGACGTAGACCCTCCACGGGGCCCGGTCGAGCTTGCCGGCCAGGGCGAGCCCTACGGCGAAGGACAGCCCCTGCCCGAGGGAGCCGGTGGAGGCGTCCACCCCGGGCGTGCCTTTCATGTCCGGGTGTCCCTGGAGATGGGAGTCGATGTTCCGCAGTCCGGCGAGGTCCTCCACGGGGAAGAACCCGCGCTCGGCCAGAACGGCGTAGAGGGCCGGCGCCGCGTGTCCCTTGGAGAGCACGAGGCGGTCGCGCCCGGGCCAGCGCGGCCTGGAGGGGTCGACGTTCATCACTCCCCCGAAGTAAAGGGCGACGAGGATGTCGGCCGCGGACAGGGACCCTCCCGGATGGCCCGACCCGGCCCGGCCGATGGTCTCCACGATGTGTCTTCTCACCCTGGCCGCCGTCGCGGCCAGCTCCCGCGGGCCCAGGGTGACCCTGCCGGCTGTCTTCAGGTCCAACGCCATTCCTCCCGATTCAGGTTCAAAGGGCTCGGCCCCGCGCGAGGCGGGCGCGGAAGACCTCCACGACGAACCCCGCCAGGGCCGGGACCCGTCCGAGCCGGGCGCGCGGCTGGCTCAGTATCCGGTAGACCCATTCGAGCCCGAGGCGGCGCAGCCAGGCCGGGGCGCGCCGGGTCCTTCCCGAGAGCACGTCCAGCGCCCCCCCGACTCCCACGGCCGCCATCCCCCCGAGGGCCGCCCTGTGCCGGACGAGCCACTTCTCCTGCCTGGGACTCCCCAGACCGACGACAAGGAGGTCGGGACGGGCCCGGCGCACCGCGGAAAGGACCCCGGCCTCCTCCTCCGGCGAGAAGTACCCGTGGTGCCAGCCCACCACCGAGACCCCGTCGTAGCGTTCCGTCATCCTGGCCGCCGCCTCCTCGGCGACCCCGGGGTGAGACCCGAGGAGGAAGATACGCAAGGGGCGGTCGCCGTGCACCTCGCCGCCCTTCTCCATGAGGCGGGTCAGGAGGTCCACGCCTGACACGCGCTCGGGGAGCGCTGCACCGAGGACGCGCGAGGCCCAGACGACACCCACCCCGTCAGCGACCAGCATGTCGGCCGAGCCGAGCTCGGCCGCGAACCCGGGGTCCCGTGCCGCCCGGTAGAGCATCTCCGGATTGGGGGTGAAGATGAGCCGGGCCTCGCCGGACGAGCCGGCCTCACGCACCAGCCTGGCGGCCCGGGCGACGGCCTCCTCGAAGGTCAGGCGGCTCACGCCGACCCCCAGGATGTCGACCGTCCCGCCCGACGGCGGGACGGACCCGCCCGCCGCGGCCGCACCCCGCCCCGGACCTTCCGCAGACCGGCCCCTGACGAGGGCCGCGGCGGCCAGAACGGCGACCGACCCGACAACAAGGCCCAGCAGGGCCCCGTTCACCGTGCGTGTCAGCGTCAGGGCCACCGGCGTCCTGACGTGCTCGAACGAGTTGACCACGCTGACGAGGCCGACCGTCCCCGCCGCACCCCAGAGGGGGAGCCACCTCCGACGTCGGGTCCGGGCGAGGTACGAGCCGAGCATGACAGACGGATAGCCGACCAGGAACTCCTTCAGCCGCGGTTGGGCGTGGAAGGTGCGGTCGAGCCACGTCCTCGCCGCGACCTCGACGGAACTCACAGGGAGCCACGGCTGGTCTCCCGAACGCCCGACGTAGACGACGAGCACGAGCGCGAGGACGAGTCCGGCGGCCACGTGCCTGAGCCGGACCTCACCGGTCAGCATCCGGCCGAACCTCCGGACCGCCTCCCGGACCCCGGACAGCGTCCGGCGGTGGGGCGGAGCCGCGAACCACAGGGAGGCCAGCAGGACCACGGCCGGCGGGACGACATAAGACAGCTTCACCCCGCGGAAGTACTCCATCTCCACCGCGAACCTCACGTCGGACATGGCCCCGGCCACGGCGGCCCCTCCGACAAGCGCCAGCACGGCAGCGGCCAGGACCTCACCGAGGACCGCAGACCAGGTGGGGCGTGCCGCCCCTTCCCCCAAGGCCCCCCAGCGCCTCACGAGCCAGACCCCGGCCAGGGCCGGGTAGACAAGAGCGGCCCAGAGGGCCACGAGCTTCTGCACCAGAGGCAACGCCCCGGGAAGGCGGGTCGCCGCAAGGAGGACGCACCCGGCCGCCGCGGACCCTGCCAGCAGGACCGCCAGCCGGCCGCCCCTCCGCCGCCCGAGCCTTCCCTGGACCGCGAGGTCTAAAAGGGCCGCGCTCACCACCCAGGGGCCGAGGGCGATGGCCGCGAGCAGGACCGGAGAGGCCCGGAACGGATGCGGCGGCCCGGCCGCCGGTCCGACCTCGAAGCCGGCCGCCTCCAGCCTCTCCCTGACCTGTTTGACATAATGCAGATTGGCCGCCAGGAGCCCCTCCTCACCGGCCGGCCCGGTCATCCACGCGGCCGGGGGCTCGCTGTAGAAGGCGAAGAGGTCGAGCCGGACCACACGGAGACTGCGCTCCTTGACCGAACGCGCGACCTTCTCCGCCAGCCGCGGCGGAGATTCGAGGAGGGAGGCGGGCGGCCGGTAGACGCGCAGGAGCGAGTAGTCGAGAAGCGCCGCCAGGTCGGCCGTCCCCGCCAAGGGGACATAACCCAACTGGCTGGGGTCCTCGACAAGACCGAGCGGGAGCCCCAGGTCCCGGAGCCCGGCGGCGGTGACCTCGAGTGAAGCCGGGAAACCCGGCACGGCGTCCCCGTCCAGGAGGACCGTACCGGTCGGGACCCCGGCGTCCCGCATCACCGCGACCTCCCGCAGGACAGCCTCGACGTCCGCGGCGGACTGCCCTGTCGACCCGTGGAGAACGGGTGACCATATGAGAACCCCGCCGCCCGCGAGGAGCGGCCCCCTTTCAGCCTCCAGCCGCGCCAGCTCCTCCGGCGTGGCGGAGACGGAGGTGAGGCCGGCCCGACGGAAGTCCTCGAGAACGGCCCGGGCCGGAAGACCCTGCCTGTCAGCGAGGCCGACGATCCGCCCGAGTCCGGCGACGAGTTCGACCCTGTCGCCCTGAGCCCGGTCGTAGGCCGCACGCGGCAGGAGCGCCGCGACCGAGGCCGCGGTCGCCACGGCGAGGAGGATACATAAGACCTTGCGCACCTTCGACGGCCCTCCAGACAGGCGTCAAGTCTCCGGGGGAGGTGGATGCAGAGGCCCGGGCCCGAGCCCGGCCTGTCGTTCAATGATGCGGCCCGCAAATCCTGCCCTCCCGGCCGGAATCCAGCACTTATCTAGAGGGTTCCACGCGCTTTGCTGTAAGATAAAGCTCGGTCAGAACCGGAGTGCGGTGCAGGAGGCCGTGCCCGAAGCACCGGAGAAAAGGCGGCTGTCTGCTTGAAGATTCTCCACCTGGCGAGCGGAACGGATTACGGCGGGGCGAAGACCCACATCTTCACCCTTCTTCTGGAGCTCTCGCGGCGCATCGACGTGACGTTGGGATGTTTCACCGACGGTCCTTTCCTGGAAGAGGCGCGGAGGATAGGCCTCGATGTCCACTGCCTCGGCCAGGTGACCCGGTACGACCTCGGCGCCGTCGGCCGCCTGCGCCGGTTCGTCCTGGGACGCGGTTTCGACATCGTCCACTGCCACGGCCCGCGGGCGAACGTCCTCGCCGTGCTGGCCCGCCCCGGTCTCGGCCGGCCTCTGGTGACCACCGTCCACAGCGATTACCGCAAGGACTTCTCCGGCGAGTTCTTGAAGAACCTGTTCTTTTCCCGGCTGAACGCCTGGGCGCTCCGGCGCTTCGACCGCTACCTGGTCGGCATCGGGGTGGAGCCCTCGGTCATCCAGCTCGGCGTCCCCCGGGCCCTCATCAGGCCGCTCAAGAACGGCATCGACTTCTCGCGGCCCCGGCCCCGGCCGAGGGGGGCGGCCCTTGCGGCTCTGGGCCTGCCGGTGCCGTCGGACGCGGTCATCGTCGGCATCGTGGCCCGCCTGCATCCGGTCAAGTGCCACGAAGTCTTCCTCGGCGGGGCGGCGAAGGTCGCGTCCAGGCACCCCAGGGCGCACTTCCTCGTCGTCGGCGAGGGCCGCATCCGCGCCGCTCTGGAACGTATGGCCCTGAGGCTGGGTCTCGGCTCGAGGACCCATTTCCTCGGACATGTGGAAGACTCCGACGACGTCTTCTCGGTCCTTGACATCAACACCCTCACGTCGTTCAGCGAGACCTTGCCTTACGCCCTGCTCGAAGGTGCCCGCTGGAGCCTTGCCACCGTCAGCTCCAACGTCGGCGGGGTGCCGGAGCTCATCATCGACGGTGAGACAGGCCTCCTCTTCGAGCCGGGAGATGTCGACGGGTTCGGGGAGCGCCTGGACCGCCTCCTCGGCGACCCCGCGCTCCGGAAGAAGCTGGGAGAGAACCTCTACGAGCACGGCCGCCGCCATTTCACACCGGCGGTGATGGCCGAGACGTGTCTCGAAGTCTACCGTGAGCTCCTTGACGGACCGGACGGAGGGAGCAGGACCGATGTCTCTCATTGACAGCCACGGCCGTCTCCTGGGCCGCTTCAACGTCGTCAACCTCCTGGTCGTCCTCGCCGTCGTCGTCGCGGCCGCGGCCGGGACCCACAGGCTTCTCAGGGTCGAGGAGCAGGGTCTCGCCGAGACCCGCACCATCCTCCTCACCTTCGAGGTCGCCGACGTCCGCCAGCCGTCCGTGGACGCCGTGGCGGTCGGGGAGAACGTGGCCGGCTACGAGTCCCAGATCCCGCTGGGGGTGGTGGTCGAGAAGTGGGCGGAACCCCACCGCGAACCTGTGGCCACCGCGGCCGGGCAGATCGTCATGGCCGAGGTCCCCGGCCGCTATGACCTCTACATCGTCGTCCGGGCCGAGGGTGTGGTCGGCCCCAACGCAATCACCGTCGGCGGGCGCGACACCAAGATAGGCATAGAACTGCCGCTCTCGGGGCGCCTCTTCCGCTTCAAGGCGACCATCGTCGGGATAGAGGAGGTCGGAGGGTGACGACGGCGCACGCTACGGCCGGGACTTCTCCGCCGCCCATGGCGGTCCTTCGGTCGGCCTGGGACGGGAGCGTCGTCGGCCGGGCCGCGGCCTTCGTCCGCCGGAGCGCGCAGTCCGGCCTTCTCCGTCCGGCCCTCACCGCCTGGGAGGAGAGCTGGGTGGGCTCGCTGGCGAGAGCCGTGTGGCTTCCCGCCGGTGCGTCCGCCGCCCGGGGGGTGAGCCTTGTCGTCCCCGGCCTCGTCTCGCTGGCCCTCCTTGACGCCTGGGCCTTCAACCTCTCCGGCGGACCCGCCGCCCGCGTCCTGGCCGCCGCCCTCACCGTCGCGGTCGCCGCCGCAAGCCCCCAGATGGGCCTGTACGCCTTCCTGACCGTCGCGCCGCTCGCCGGCGACATCCTCGCCCTGGCAACGGCCGCCGCGGTCGTCCTCTCCACCGCCGCCCGCCGCCTGGCGGCGGCCTCCTGGCGGCCCGGCCTCTTCGCGGCTGACCTCACCCGCGAACTCCGAGAGCGGTCGGACCCGGCCCTGGCCCTTCTCGCCGGTCTGCTCGTGGCCGCCACCGCCACGTCGGTGGCCCCCACCGGGAGCCTCCGCTACCTGGCGGTGTGGGCCCTCGGGTTCGGCCTCTACTGGGCGACCACCAGCCTGCTCCGCCGGGCGGAGGACCTCACCCGTGCCGCCCTGGCCTTCGGGCTCTCGGCCGTCCTCAGCGGACTCTATGGCCTTTACCAGGTGGCCGTCCACGTACCGGCAGAGAGGGCCTGGATCGGCGCCGGCTTCTTCCCCGAGATGGGGACGCGCGTCTTCGCCTTCTGGGGGAACCCGAACGTCTTCGCCCTGCACCTCCTCCTGGCCGGACCGCTCCTGGCCGCCGTCCTGTGGGCGGCCGGGAGCAGGAAGGTCCGGGTCGTCGTCGGACTCGGGGTGATCACGGCCGGCCTCGCTCTCGTCCTCACTCTGTCCCGGGCGGGATGGTTCGGGTTCGGCGTGGCCGTCCTCTTCCTAGGGGTGGTGCGCGACCGCCGCATCCTCGCCGTCGGCCTCCTTGCCGCCCTGGCGGCCCTGGTCATCGCCCCCGACGTCGTCCTCTCGCGCGCCGCCACCCTCACCCGGTTCGACGACCCGACGGCCGTGCACCGCGTGCGCGTCTGGGAGGCCTCGCTCCGGATGGTCGGGGACTTCTGGTACTCCGGCCTGGGTCTGAGCTGGCGGGCCTTCACGACGATCTACCCGCAGTACGCCATAGAAGGACGCTTCGCCTTCCACGCCCACAGCCACTATCTCCAGACCCTCATCGAGCTGGGGGTCATCGGCTTCGCCGCGGTCCACTGGGTCCTCCTCCGGCCCATCGGCTGGGCCGTCCGGCTGTCGGGCCGGGCGAGGGTCCGCCCCGCCGGTTCCCTCCTGGCCGGAGCGGCGGCCGCCGTGCTGGCCAGCCTGGCCTTCGGGCTGGCCGAGCCCATCTTCTACCTCCCGCGCCCCATCCTCCTCATATGGTTCGTCCTGGGCCTCGCCACCGCGGCCCGGGCCGCCCTGGAGAACGAGACCCGGCCCGGCCGCCCGGTGCCGGCGAGCGGAGGTGGACCATGCCCAAGGTAGTCATCTCGGGATACTACGGCTTCGACAACTGGGGCGACGAGGCCATCCTCGAGACGGCCGTCGCCGGCCTGCGGAACGCCGTGCCCGGAGTGGAGATCACCGTCCTCTCAAGCCGCCCCGAGGTCACCGCCGTCCGCCACGACATCCGGGCCGTCAAGAGGACCGACCCGCGGAGGATCCTCCGGGAGATACAGACCTGCGACATGCTCATCAGCGGCGGCGGGAGCCTCCTCCAGGACGTGACCAGCAGCCGGTCCCTCTGGTACTACCTGGCCATCATCCTTGCCGCCGTCCGCCGGGGCAAGAAGGTCATGCTCTACGCGAACGGGATCGGCCCCATCGACCGCCCCCTGAACCGGCTCATCACCCGCTGGGTCCTCGACCAGGTCTCACTTATCACCGTCCGCGGACCCTCCTCGCGGGAGTTCCTCGCCGAGCTCGGGGTGACCCGTCCCCGCATCGTCGAGACGGCCGACACGGCCTTCGCCGTCGACCCGGCCCCTCCGGCCAGTGTCGCAGCCATCTGCAGGGAAGAGGGGCTCCCCGACCTCACGAAGGCCGACCGCCCCCCCTTCGTCGGCATCGTCGTCAGACCGTGGCGCCAGACCGACCGCCTCGGGCCGGCCGTGGCCCGCGCGGCCGACTACATCGCCGGCAAGCTCGGCTACGGGGTGGTCTTCCTCCCCGTCCACCGCGACCTCGACCTGGATGCGGCTCAGCGGGTCCAGGGACTGATGAAGCACCCGAGCCACCTCGTCCGGAACTTCTACGCGGCACGGGAGACGGTCGCCCTCCTCGGGCACTTCAGGTGGGTCCTCAGCATGCGGCTCCATCCGCTCATCTTCGCCGCCGTGGGCGGGGTGCCGGGCATCGGCCTGGTCTACGACCCGAAGGTGGACGAGTTCCTCGCCCAGACAGGCCAGGTGTCGGTGGGACCGGTCGAGAAGGCGCAGACAGAGGACATCCTCCTGGCCATAAACGATGTCGAGGCCGACTACGACGCCCGGGCGGCCCGCCTCAAGGAGGCCGTGGCCGAACTCAGGCGGAGGGCTCGGATGAACAACGAGCTGGCCGCCGAACTCCTGACAGGCCGGCGACCATGAGGGCCGCCGCCGCCCCGAGCGCCGCGGGCGCCGCCGTGCCGGTGAGACGGGCCACGTAGAAGGCCAACCCGGACCCGGCGAAAGCCGCCGCCGCGCCGGCCATCCCTACGGTCCCCTCCGCGGCCGCCCCTCCGAGCGCCCTCGCCCTCCGGACCGAGGTCTCGCCCGGGACTCCGGCCGCCGCGAGCGACAGGCCCAGGACCACCGTGCCCGCGACCGCGGCGCCGACCCCTCCCCAGACGGCCGTGACGGCCCACCCGGTCGCGGCCGCGACGGCCAGCACGAGCCCGAGCGCCGGTGTCACCGCCTTGCGCCACCACCTCGACGGCTCCGCCGCCGGGCCGCTCCCCCACGGCTCCAGCGTGACCAGCGCGGCCCCCGCCGACGCGAGCGGCAGGAACGGCTGGACCGGTCGGAGGTCGACGGGACGCAGTCCGAGGAGGACCTCAGCGTCGCCGAGGAAGGCGCGGGCCGCCAGACCTCCGAGGAGTGAGAGGCCCAAGGGCCACAGAGCCGCCGACGCGAGGCAGGCCGCGCCCGCCGGCCGGGAGGCCGCGCCCCGGCAAGACAGCCGCCGCTCCCGGAGGGCCCTCTGCAGGAGGGCCGCACCGGCCCAGGGGAGTCCGACCAGCGCCAGGGTGAGACCCGCCTCCAGCCAGGGACCTTCGGCCGCCCCTCCCGGGACGAGCAGGAACGGTCTGCCGGTCGCCGCCCGACCCGGAGGGACACCCTTCTCCGCCAGAGCCGCCGACAGCCCGCCGATGAACCCAACCGGGACAGCACCCCTCTCCGGCAGTCTGAGGTAGACCAGGCTCGCCCCGCGCCCGGCCGCCCGGGCGGCGGTCTCCCGGGCCGGGCCTTCGCCGGCCACGACCGGAAGGACGGCCGCGAAGCGGTACCCCGCCCTGCGGGCGGCCTCGACCGTCCCGGCCTGCCCGACGTACCCGGGGCGGTGAGGGTCGAGGATGAACCCTGGAACGAGCCCCCTCTCCCGGAGGACGGTCAGGACGCCGCCCACGGCGTCGGGATACCCGCCGACCTCCGGTCCCTCGAACACCACCGTCGACCAGTCGAGCTTAAGGGTGTCCAGGACCTCCCGCAGTTCGTCGAGGCGTGCGGCCAGGACCTCCGGGTCCCCGCCATGGGGGTTGCGCGGCCGGGGGACGACGAGGAGGCCGCTCCCCGCGGCGGGGGCCAGCCTCGCTCCGGCTTCAGAGGGGAGAAAGCCGAGACCGACCTCTCGGGCCAGGTGCGGAGGGTAAGGCGTGGTGACGACGACGGTGGAACCCACCCTGACGAGCTCCCGGAACCGGTCCCCGGCGCTCGCGGCCAGCCGTCCGAGGATGTCCCGGGCCGGGGACCCGGCGGGAAGGAACAGGACGCTCCCGGCGCCGTCGAAGCCGGGCGTCCGGGCCACGGCCCGCTCCAGAGGGCCGGCCTCGCCCAGCCAGACCCGGGCCTGGAGGTCACGACCTCCGACCAGCGTCACGGACCAGGGTCTCTCAGGCACGCCGCCCGCCGTCAGAGCGCCCAGGGTCGTCTCGCCGAGGGCCACCGAGGTGAGGCCCGCCCGGCCGAGCTCCTCGAGAGCGGCGCCGACGGCGTGCCCGTCCCCGCCGACCGCGCGCCACAGGTCGCCGAGGTCGAGGGTGAGCTCGACCGGGGCGGCGCCGACGTGCGGCAGGACGGCCGCCGGCAAGTTGGCGGCCGTGAACCCCAGCCCCGCCAGTGTCAGGAGGAGGGAGACACACGTGACGACCTTCCTCCCGGAGACGGCCGGCGGCCGGAGCCTTCCGAGACCCTCCAGCAGAAGGACCGCCAGAAGACCGACAGCCAGGCCTAGGCCGAGGCCGACAAGGGTCCGCCCCGCGGAGACCGCGGCCGGGATGTGCAGGTGAACGAAGGTGTTGAGGACCGAGGAGGCCGCGACACCCCCGAGGGCGGCCAGGACGAACCCCCACCCCCGCCTCAGGGCCGGCGGCCCGAGCCAGGAGCCGAGAAGAAGGGCGGGATAGCCGAGGAGGAACTCCTTCGTCCTCGGCCTGACCGAGAAGAGGTCCGCCAGCCGGCTCCTCCACTCGAACTCGAGGTCGCTGACGGGTATCAGGGGGAAGTTCCCACTGCGGCTGAGGTAGATGAAGACGACGAAGCCCACCGTCAGCACCGAGGCCACCGCTCCGACGGTCAGCGGGCGCTCGAGGAAGGCCGCCAGACGCACGGCCGGCCCCGGGGCGCGGGGGCCTCGGCGCCCCTCCAGCAGGAGCCAGAGGATAAGGAGGGCCAGGACCGGGCCGGCGAGGAGACTCGCCTTCGTTCCCGGCATCTGGACGGCCCTCACGAGGAACTCGGGCCCACACCCGAGAGCCCGCACGAGGACACCTCCGGCCAGGACCGTCAGGGCCGCCCTCACCGTGACCCAGGCCGCGGCCGCCAGCTTGGACCCGGCGGCCGGTCCGCGGCCTTCGCCTGGCCCCGTGCCCTCGCCCGGCCCGGTTCGGGCGACCTGGGCCGACCGCGGGTCGGTCCAGGTCCTCAGGGCCTGATGAAGGGCCCCCACCGGGAACGACACCGAGCCGAGCAGGATCAACCCCTGCAGGGTGACGAGGCGCAAGGCAGAGGAGAGAAGCCAGGGAAGAGCGGCGGCCGCCGCCCCGAGGACGGCGCCTCCCGCCGACAGGAGGCGGCGGCGGAACCGCTCCGGCGAGCCTCGGGGCCCGCCGGAAAGGAGAGCCTCGGGGATGAGTCCGTCGGTGAGGCCTGACCATGTCACGAAGGACCAGAGGAGGACGCCCCAGCCGACCGCGACACTCAGGACGAGCGGCGGCCGCGCCGCGGAGACCGGACGCGGCGGGCCGAAGTCGAGCCCGTGCTCGGCGAGCCCGGCCCTGAAGGCGGTAAGGGCCCGGGCGAGGCCGTCCGGCCAGGCCGGGTCGTCCCGGAAACGGTGCCACAGGCCGGGCATGACGACGAGAAGAGGCGACCCTCTCTCGACCACGCCCTCGGCGAAGAGCTCCGGACGCCCCGTGCTCCAGACGGTCTGGAGCTTGATGACCCGCCACCCGGCCGCCTCGGCGTACGGGTAAAGGCCGGCCGGCAGGTGCGCGGGGTCGACCGCCAGCGGGAGGCCGAGGCCCGCCGCCTGCCTCCCGGCTTCGGCCGGCCCCCCGGGAAGGCCGTAGCCCCAGACCTCGCCGCCGTCGAACATGACGGCCACAAGGTCCGACCGGGCGGGAGAGGCCGTGGCCGGCCGGAGCGCCGCCTCCAGGGAGAGGCCGGGTTCCTCGCGCGGGTTCTGGAGCTGGACGACTATCCTCAACCCCGCCCGCCCGGCCGCCTCGAGGTCGGGTGGGTAAAGGCCTATGCGGGCGTAGGAGGGAAGCGAACCGCGGACGGCCACGCCAAAGACGTCGACCGCGGTGTCGGCGTCGGCCTTCGCACCGTCGTCCGCGCCCCTGCCCGCGCCGGCCGTGGCGCGGAACAGGGTGACGCGGTCCGCCCCGAAGCGGACCAGGGTCCGGTCGTGGAGCCATCCGGCCAGGGACGGGTCGCCCGTGACGAAAACGGTCACGGGGACACCGGGGCTCCGGGCCCGCCAGGCGGCCAGCCCGGGGAAGCGGGCCTCGGCCCGCCCGACGTCGGCCCCCTTGAGAACGACTATGTCCCCGGTGGCGGCGAGGTCCTCGACGGTCCGCTCTTCAACGACCAGGGCCGTGACCCCGGCCGCCGCCAGCGTCTTCAGCGTCTCTTCCGGGTCAAGACCCCGTTCCCGGCTCTGCCCCTCGACGGTCCGCCACGACACGGCGACCTCGACGGGTGACGGGTCCGCGCGGAGGCCGCCGGTGGCGAGGAGGCTCCCTACCGACGCGGCAAGGGCCAGGGCCAGCACCAGCGCCGGGACCGACCGGAGGGACCGGTGGATGGTCAAGTCGCGTCTTTCCTTTCACAGGGGCTGAGGGACGGACCCCGGACGGGCCGGGCGTGTTCTGCCGCTCAGTCGGCGGTCGCCTCGATGATCACGCGCCCTTCCTCCTGGGTCACCTCGGTCCCCTTGAGCGGCAGGGGGAACCCTGCCAGGTCGATGGAGAGGTCCGGCTCGCCGAGAACGTCGAGCCACTTCTCGAGGAACTCCCCGGGCACGCCGACGTCGTCCACCGTGAACCCTGTGATGTCGAAGCCGACGGTGCTCTCGTCCCTGAGAACGAACCTGCCCGACAGCGTGAACACGAAGTCCCGACCCAGCACGGTCACGTAGCCGGAAAAGGCGGCGACATCGCTCGTGATGAGGACGCGCGGCTCCCTGAACTCCGGGACGTTCGCCGCGAGGTATTCCTCGAGGTTGCGCTCGGTGATGGTTATGGTCACCCGCGAGCGGGCGCTGCGGCTCACCTCGAGTTCGCCCTCGGAAAGCAGGGCCTTCAGGTCGACCGACGCGTCATGCAGTGTGACGGCCAGGCTCTCGAGAACCAGGGTCGATGTCTGGACGTTCGTCGACGTCACCTCGACCTCGTCGAAACGGCCGAGGAGCATCTTGACGGCCGGACGGGAGGCCAGCCTCACATCGTGTTCGGCCGGGGGGCCGAAAGTGGCTTCCAGGGCCGCCTCGACGCTGCGGGCCAGGATGCCGGGCAGGACGAGTTCGGAGAGCGCGGCCAGGACGACGAAGACGATGAGGACGACCACGGCCAGGCGCCTGAGCACCGGCTGTCACCTCCCTGTTTCGCTTCGTTAGGCCCCCTCCTTCTCCTTCCCCCGCGTCTCGTTCCTGTGGCCGCGCCGGCCGAGGGAGGCCTTCCAGGTGAGGTAGGCCTTTATGAAGGGCCCGAGACGCCCGTCCATGACCGCTCCGACGTCGCCCGTCTCTTCGCCCGTACGGTGGTCCTTGACCATCGTGTAGGGCTGGAAGACGTAGGAGCGGATCTGGCTGCCCCAGGCGATGTCGAGCTGCTCGCCGCGGATCTCGGCCAGCTCCTTCAGGCGCTCCTCTTCGCGAAGCTTGAGGAGACGGGATTTCAGAATCCGCATGGCCGTCTCCCGGTTCGCGTGCTGGGACCGCTCGTTCTGGCAGGTGACGACGATGCCTGTGGGCAGGTGTGTGATGCGGACGGCCGAGTCGGTCTTGTTGACGTGCTGGCCTCCGGCCCCGCCGGAGCGGTAGGTGTCGATGCGCAGGTCTTCAGGGTCGATCTCTATCTCCGTCGTGTCCTTGATGTCCGGGACGACGTCGACCGAAGCGAACGAAGTGTGCCTCCGCCCCGAGGCATCGAAAGGCGAGATGCGCACGAGCCGGTGGACGCCGTGCTCCGAACGGCAGAGGCCGTAGGCGTAGGGCCCTTCGATGAGCATGGTCAGGCTCTTGAGGCCGGCCTCCTCGCCCTCCAGCCGGTCCAGGACCTCCACCCGGAAACCCTGGTCCTCCGCCCAACGGGCGTACATCCGGGCGAGCATCTCCACCCAGTCCTGGGCGTCCGTCCCGCCGGCCCCGGCGTGGAGACTCAGGATGGCGTTGTGGTCGTCGTACTCCCCGTCGAGGAAGGTCGCCGTCTCCAGGGTGTCGAGCGCCTGACGGGCCCGGTTGAGAAGGCTCTCCCCTTCCCTTGCCAGGGCCTCGTCCTGCTCCTCCCCTCCCAGCTCGACGGCCACCCGGAGCTCCTCGCAGAGGTCCTCCACCTGACGCAGGGTCTGGAGCGTCCTCTCCACCGCGCCGGCTTCCCGTGTCACGGCCTGGGCCCTCTCCTGGTCGTCCCAGAAACCGGGCCTGGCCATGGCCTCGTTCAGCTCGGTCAGGCGGCGCTCCAGGTCCGCGACGTCAAAGTGAATCCCTCAGTTCCGCGAACCTCTTCTCCATCTCCTCAAGCTCACGCCTGAGCTCGTCGTAGGTCAAGACGCGCTACCTCCACAGCATTTCTTGTACTTCTTGCCGCTGCCGCACGGGCACGGGTCGTTCCGTCCCACCTTCTTGGGCTTGACGACAGGCATCCTGGCCCGTCCCCCCGGGCGCACGGGGCCCGCAGGTGCCCCGCCGGGCGCCGCGCCTCCGGCCGCTGCACCTCCGACCGCACCCGCTGGCACGGCCGCGGGAGCCCCCACCGCCAACCCCGGAGCCTCGGCCTTCACCGCCTGTCCCCGGTGTTCGACGGGCATCTCCACCTTCCCCTCGACCCGGACCTTGAACATCCTCCTCACTATCTCTTCCTGAATCGAGCTTATCATCTCGTTGAACATCTCGAACGCCTCGAGCTTGTACTCTGTCAGCGGGTCCCGCTGGCCGTAGGCCCGCAGTCCCACCCCTTCGCGAAGGTCGACCATGGCGTCGAGATGGGCCATCCACTTCTCGTCCACGACACTGAGCATGACGAGCTTCTCCAGCGCGCGCATCAGCTCCGGCCCGTGCTCCGCCTCGCGTCGCTCGTAGCACCTCTCGCCACGCGAGAAGAGCTCCGTCACCAGCCTGCGGCGGGCCTCCTCACGGTGCCGCCCGAAACCGGGTTCCTCGTCGCCCCACGCCGCCTTCTGGAGCTCCGCGGCCGTCACCTCGGCGGGCTCGCGGTAGATGAGACCCACCTGCTCGGCGAGTCCCTGCAGGTCCCACTCCTCGGGGTGCAGGGAGGCGGGACAGTAGGTGTCCACCAGGCGCTCGACCAGGCTCCTGAGCATCTCCATGACCTGGTCGCGGAGTCCCTCACCCTTCAGGACCTCGCGCCTCTGCCTGTAAATGATCTCGCGTTGCTTGTTGATGACGTCGTCGTACTGCAGCACGTGCCGCCTTATCTCGAAGTTGCGGCTTTCGACCCGCTTCTGCGCCCGCTCGATGGCCCTCGCCACCATGGGACTCTCGATGGGCGTCGTCTCGTCCACACCCAGGCGCTCGAAGATGCCGGCCAGGAGGTCCGACCCGAAAAGCCGCATGAGGTCGTCCTCGAGGGAGACGTAGAACCTCGAGCTCCCCGGGTCCCCCTGGCGGCCGGAGCGGCCGCGGAGCTGGTTGTCGATGCGCCGGGCCTCGTGCCTCTCGGTGCCGATGACGTGGAGGCCCCCCAGCTCGGCGACCCCCTCGCCGAGCACGATGTCCGTGCCGCGCCCGGCCATGTTGGTGGCGATGGTGACGGCGCCCTTCTGCCCGGCGAGGGCGATGATCTGCGCTTCCTTCTCGTGGTGCTTGGCGTTCAGGACCTGGTGCGGCACGCCCCTCTTCTCGAGGAGGCGTGAGAGGCGTTCGGACTTCTCGATGGAGACGGTCCCGACCAGGACGGGTTGGCCCCGCCTGTGGCAGTCCACGATCTCCTCCACCACCGCGTCGAACTTCGCCTTCTCGGTGGTGTAGACGACATCGGGGTACTCCTTCCGGATGAGGGGCTTGTTCGTCGGGATGACGATGACGTCCATCCCGTATATCTTGCGGAACTCCTCCTCCTCGGTGAGGGCCGTCCCCGTCATCCCGGCGAGCTTCTTGTACATCCGGAAGTAGTTCTGGATGGTTATAGTGGCCAGGGTGCGGCTCTCCCGCTCGATCCTGACCCTTTCCTTGGCCTCTATCGCCTGGTGCAGGCCGTCGCTGTAGCGGCGGCCGAACATCAGCCGACCCGTGAACTCGTCGACGATGATGACCTTGCCGTCCTTCACGACATAGTCACGGTCGGCCTTCATCAGGACGTGGGCCTTGAGGGCGTTCAGGAGGTAGTGGGAGAGGTCGACGTTCTTCACGTTGAAGAGGTTCTTCACCCCGAGGGCCCTCTCGACCCGGCGGACGCCCTCCTCGGTCGGAGTGACGGTCTGGGCCTTCTCGTCCACCGTGTAATCCCGCTCGGGCTTGAGCCTGCGGACGATATCCGCGAAGCGGTAGTAGAGCTCGGTCGGCTTGTCGCTGGGTCCGGAGATGATGAGCGGGGTCCGGGCCTCGTCGATGAGGATGCTGTCGACCTCGTCGATGATGGCGTAGTTGAGCTCGCGCTGAACGATGTTGTCGAGGGACGTGACCATGTTGTCCCTGAGATAGTCGAACCCCATCTCGTTGTTCGTCCCGTAGGTGATGTCGGCCCGGTAGGCGGCCCGCCGCTGGGAGAAGTCGAGGCCGTGGACGATGACCCCGACCTCGAGCCCCAGGAACCGGTAGACCGGGCCCATCCACTCCGCGTCCCGCTTGGCCAGGTAGTCGTTCACCGTCACGAGATGGACGCCCCGGCCCGTCAGGGCGTTCAGGTAGAGCGGGAGAGTGGCCACGAGAGTCTTGCCCTCGCCCGTCTTCATCTCGGCGATGTTGCCCTCGTGGAGCACGACGCCGCCCATGAGCTGGACATCGAAGTGACGCATGTCGATGGTGCGTCTCGCGGCTTCCCGCACCACGGCGAAGGCTTCGGGCAGAAGGTCGTCGAGGCTCTCCCCGCGGTCGAGCCTGTGCTTGAACTCGGCCGTCTTCGCGGCCAGGGCAACATCGTCCAGGGCCCTCACCGACGGCTCGAGCTCGTTGCACCTCGCGACGACGGCCCCTATGCGCTTGAGCTGCCGGGCGTTGAAGTCGCCCAGAACCATTCTTGCCAGGCCTTTCAGCAAGGGGAACAACTCCGTGAGAGCGAGACAAAGATAAGGGAAAGCCGACGACTTTCCCTCGCTCGGATTCTACCACTCCGGACCCACCGGGGCAACGAGAACCTTTGAGGCTGAAGGTCGGGTCACCTGAACCATCACTGGCGGACAGCGCCGGGCCGAGCGACCATGGTCGCCTGGACCAGGATGAAGACCCCCACGGCCAGGAGGACGTCCCCGACACTGAACACGCTCGGGTTCGGGAAGGGAGGCGTCCCCTGGAGGCAGTCGGCCAGCCAGGGCAGGCGGGTCTCGGACGTGAGGAGCTCGTGGGTCAGACTCCTCCCCGAGGCGAGCGCCTCGTAGATCTCGACCTGTCCGAGCCGCAGGAGAATCTCCCCGTCGACAGGCATCTTGCCGCCGTTGGCCGTGATGACCGCAAGGTTGGCCAGGGCCCCGCCTGCGAGCCATCCGGCCCCGGGCGCGCGGCGGTTGAGAACGAAGCACAGGAGCAACATGTAGTATGCGGAGGGGTAGATATACGGCGCGGCGGCCCGCACCCACTCCATGTCGCCGCCGGCGACCGGCGGGCGCAGGAAGACCTGCACCCCGAAGGCCGCGAAAACCAGCCACACGTGCTTGAACGGGAAGTCGGCCAGTCGCTCCACGCGTCCGCCCCGCAGGAGAGCGACACCGACGGAGAACACGACCACGAACAGGAACATGTTGTCTTCTCACCCGCCCTGTGACCCGGGCCCGCCCGTCCCCCTCGGCCGCGGCGCATCCTCCGGGGGCTCCTCCGGGCCGGCGGCTTCGCGCACCTCGGCGGCCTCGCACACCTCGGCGGCGGCCGCCGCCTGCCCGTAGGCCTCCTGGCCGCCGGAGGCCCGGAGAGGCACGAAGGGAACCACGACCTCCGGCTCCTCCTCGGCCACCGGAAGGTCCTGCACGGCCTCGATGAAGACCTTGACCAGGGCCGGGTCGAACTGGCGGCCGGCCTGGGCCTCGAGCTCCGCGAAGGCCTCCTCCCGGGTGAGGGGGCGCGGCCGATAGGGGCGTTCGGAGGTCATGGCTTCGAAGGCGTCGGCGATGGCGATGAGTCGCGCTCCGAGAGGAATCTCCTGGCCGCTCAGGAAGTCGGGGTAGCCCTGACCGTCGTAACGTTCGTGGTGGTGCAGGATGATGTCGACGTCCCGCCCGAGGAGGTCTATCTCCTTCAGGATGCCGGCCCCTGTGCGGGGGTGCTGGCGCATGAGGTGCCACTCATCATCCGTGAGCCTGCCCTTCTTCCGGAGGATGCGGTCGGGGACGGCGAGTTTGCCGATGTCGTGGAGCCATGCGGCGTACTCCAGCCGTTCCACCAGGTCCTCGGAGAGGTTGAGCTTCCGGGCCGCGGCCGCCGTGTACCGCGCCACCCGGCCGGAGTGACCGGCGGTGTAGGGGTCCCTTGCTTCCACGGCCGCCACCATCGCCCGGATGGTGGCCAGGTAGGCGTCCCGTATCTGGACGTAGAGCTGGAGGGAGTACCTGGCCACGACCAGGGGGACGAACAGCAGAAGCACACCGGTGAGGCCCAACTCGCCGTAGACGACGGCGATGAGGATGCCCAGGGGGGTGAGAGCCACGTAATGGGGGATGAGCCACCGGAAGTCCTTGCTGTAGACGCTCCAGAAGGAGAGCCTCCGGGTGAGGGCCATGACCGTGACCACGGTGAAGATGTTGACGGCGGCGTAGGCTCCGGCGGCGCCCAGCAGGGCCCAGAGGTCCGGCAGGACCTCGACCTGGCCGGGGGTCCCGCCGAGACGGGCGAAGGCCAGCCCGGCCGCCGCGGCCGACAGGGCCATCTGCGCCCGGTTGAAGAGCACGGCCCTGATGGGGACCTTCCCGGTCAGGTCCATGACCCGGACGCTCGCGAGGGCCGCGAGCCACACGGCCGCGGGGAGCGTAAACAGCAGGATGGCCGCGTAAATCACGGCGTAGCTGACCGATACGGTATCACGCCGGCGCGGTATCCTCACCGGCATCGCCTCGGCCAAGAAAATCAGGAGCCCGAAGACCAGGGTTTCAGGCCATGACCCCTGACCGAGCTCGGGACGGAGCCACCCCAGGATGAAGGCCCCGGCCAGGATGACGGAAAGAACGTAGGCCCTCGCCACGAAGTCGAGACTGGCGGAGATTCGGCCGGGCACTCCACTGCTCCTCTCATGTGGGACCGGCGCCGGAAGGCGCCGTCAAGACGTCAGCCGCTCCACTGCACGCTCGCGCCGCCGGCTAGGAGCAGGGCCAGGAGGGCGAACAAGACCTTCATCAGCTTGGACACCGGAACGACCTCCCCGCGGATGGGCTCCCGTCCGGTCCTCTAGGTCGGACGGGGCTGACCGCTCCACTTCCGGGTGTCCGCTCCTCTCGAACTCCGCTCACTCGCTGAACGTCGAGGTATGCTGAGCCGTGATCGGCGTCCGACGCCGGTCCCAACCTTGACCGCGAGCTCTTTCAGGTTCGCGCTTGATCGTCACCAGGCCCCGGACTCTCGGTCCTGTCACACGGGGCGCTCTTTCTCAGGAGGACGGTGAAGCGCCGGTTCAAGGCGTCGAGCACGGACCTCGCCACGGCCTCGGCTTCGTTGACCCTCAGAAGCGAGGTGCCAATCAAAACCTCTTCACCCCCGGGGCCGAGGACCGACAGCATCGTCAGGACGACCTTCCTCCACCTGAGGTCGATGACCGAGACATCGTCGAGGGCGAACCGATGGTCGGAGTCGAGGTACTCCTCCACCGCACGAAGGGTGGCCTCGGCCGCAACACGCAGGCGGTTGACCGTCGAGGCCGGTCCTGAGGCCCTCCCGCGGTGGACGACATCGTCGAATTCGATCTCGACCTCTGCCTCGGCTTCGGTGGAGGTGACAGTGTAGGAGACGTTGAGGAGCCGAATCCGTCCCGTGCCCCAGGACATGAGAGTCGCCGCCGTCTCACCCACCTGGGCCACACTTATCTTCTTGTGGTCCACGGACAGTCCGAACCGCGCCATGAGCGACGACTCGATGTCCCGGACGATCTGCTTGGGGCCGCGGCCTGGACCCGCCAGGACGTGAATCTCCGAGATGGCCCCGCGTGAGTCGGCCACGACCCGCGCGGCCGTCACGCCTCTCACCTGTCGAATGGCCTCCTCGTACTCTGTTAGGCTCCTGTTCACCTCCGGCTCGGCTCTGAACACGTCACCTCTTGACATGGTCCGTTCTCCCTGCAACCGGCCCGCTCTCCGCATCGAGGAGCCCTGCCGTGAGGGGCAAGTCAGGCTTCTCTGCGGTCTGCCATTATCCTCCTCGGTCAAGGCCTGTCGCCCGGCGGCACCCGCCCCTCCTCGAGCAGTCCGTCCACCAGGAGGCGGAGCCCGCCGGAGACCACCGAGTGTCCCCCGACGACGACAGGTATGCGGGTCTCCCTGACCATGCGGGTGAGACGCCGCAGTTCGGGGTCTTTCACCTCATCCCACCGGCCCAGGTCGGCCTCGAACCGGTCGTCTTCTTCCGGCCAGCGTCCCAGGTGGGCCATCACGACCCGGGTGTCCCAGAAGACGGCGTCCGACATCTCCTGGAGCCGCCTCACCAGATAGTCAAGGCCCATGTCCTGAACGACGGCGCCGATGAGGCTCTTCACCTCGCCACGGTCGATGAGGCCGAGGGCCTTCATCCCGCGCTCCTCGGAGAAGACCCGCAGGCGGACGTGAAGGTTTGCGTTGAGGTGGTTCATGGTCCCGCCCGAAACGCGGCCGATGAGCGTCACGGTCAGGTAGTCTCCGGCCAGCACCTCGACCGCCCGCTCGAGAACGGAAAGGTCGAGGTCCAGGCCGGCCAGCCCGGCCGCCGTGCGTGGCCCCAACGGAACAGGGGCCGGGGTGGGAGGCCGAGCCGCTTCGCGGCTCGGCGGGGACCCCGCCGGACGTCCCCCCCGGCTCCCCGGCCGCGGCCCCTCGCCGAACGCCGCCCGCCGCCTGGCCTCATAGGCCAGGAAAAGGATGTCCGCCGGCGTGTCGAGGTCGAAACCCGTCGTCGAGGTGTCCGGCAGGAGACGCCGCTCGTACCCGGCGTCACAGAGGGCGAAGAGGGCCCCGTTGTCCGTCGCGGCCCGAGCCAGAAGGTCCAGGTCCCGCACCGTCCCCACGGCCAGGATGTCCGGTGACTGGACGTTGTTGGACACGAGGACCCGTTCGCCCGGGGTGGCGAGCTCGAAGAGGGAGGACAGCTCCTCCGAACGGAGGAGCGGGACGGAGCCGCCCCCCAGGAAGGCCACCCGTTCGAGGCGGTGGTCCTTCACAAGGTCTGAGAGGACCCGGCCGAAGTGGAAGTCGGGACCCGTTAGCGTGACCTCCGCCCCGGCCTTCCTCGCTTCAGCCGCCAGGGAAGTGGAGTCGGTGGCCAGGATGACCACATCGACCTCAGGCCGGGCCATGAACTTCTCGAGGGTGTCGAGGGTGGTCCAGCGCCGGACCCGGGCGAAGAGAGCTCCGGCCCCCGTGAGGTTGCGGTGACCTCCCTCGAAGACGACAACACCTGTCCTCGCCGGCATGAGCCGCTCCCCGGAGGCTACTCCGGCTCGATGAGGCCGTAGTTGCCGTCCCTGCGCCGGTAGACCACGGCGACCTGCTCGGTGTCGGCGCTGATGAAGACGTAGAAGTCATGCCCCAGAAGGTTCATCTGGAGCACCGCCTCTTCGGCCAGCATGGGCTTCATGCTGAACCGCTTGACCCTGACGATACGCGGCTCGTCATCCTCGACCTGTTCCGGGGAAGGCACGGCCCTGGCCGTCTGGCGCGCTTCCCGCTTCCGCCGCTGGAACCTTGTCCGGTACTTCACTATCTGCCGCTCTATCTTCTCGACGGCCAGGTTGACCGAGGCGTAGATGTCTGACGTGGCCTCCTCGCCCCGGACGAACATCCCGTTGAACGGCAGGGTTATCTCGACGATCTGACGGTCCTTCTCCCCCTTCAGCACCACCTGCGCCGGAACGCCTTTCTCGAAGTACTTCTCTATCTTGGCGAGCTTCTTCTCTATGTGCCGCCGCAGGTCATCGCTCACCTCGAGGTTCTTCGCCGTCAGATCGATCTTCACTCGGCTCACTCCCTCCGCGGACTGTGAGCGGTTCGAGCCGCGTCCGCGTCACACGCGTCCACAAGAAGTAGTATTCCGCTGTCGGGTGCCAAATCCTGTGCTGGCGCCCGCGGCGGGAGGCACAAATGAGAAACCCCCGGCGCCGGACGACGCCGGGGGTCGTTGGCGGTAGGTCTCAGAAAGTGGAGGTGCCGAGCCGGACGACGTTCGCCGCCTGCGGACCGCGGGCACCTTCAACAATCTCGAACTCCACCTGCTCACCCTCGTTGAGGGTCTTGAAGCCGTCCATCTGGATGGCCGAGAAGTGAACGAAGACGTCGCCGCCGCCGTCCTCCCTCTCGATGAAGCCGTACCCCTTCTCGGGGTTGAACCACTTGACCCTACCTTGCACTTTATCCATTCCTCCTAGAGGTTACTGGTCGGCAGCGTGCGCCGACATCCTCCCCACTATAACACCCGCCCCTGCGGTTGTCAACTTTCGGAAGTGTGAGACGGGTGCACCCCGGCCGCGGCCGCACACCAGACCTCCCGGGCCCCGGCGGCCTTCAAGACCCGGGCCAGCTCCCCGGCCGTCGCTCCGGTGGTGACCACATCGTCCACGACGAGGACCGTCCGTCCGGTCACCCAGGCGGTCTCGCGGACCCGGAAGGCTCCGATGAGGCTCATCGACCTGGCCCACCGGTCAAGGCCACTCTGTTGGGGGGTGTCCCGGACGCGCTCGCAGGCCGTGACCTGTGCCGGGAAGCCGGCGAGGCGGACCAGTTCCCCGGCCAGGAGCTCCGCCTGGTTGAAACCTCTCTGGACGCGGCGTGACGGGTGCAGGGGCACGGGAACCACCGTCGGCCGGCCCGCCGGCCGCCAGACCCGACCCAACTGTTCGGCCATCAGACGGGCCAGGAACCCCGCCAGGCGACGGTCGGGTGCGTCCTTGAGTCTCAGGACGGCCCGGCGGAGGGCTCCCTCGTACACCCCGGCCGTCACCACACCGTCCAGGTGGACGGCTGAAGGGCTCGAGAGGACCGGGGCCGGGGCGGCCTCCAGGCGGCGGAAGATGTCGTCGAGACAGTCCGGACACGCCTCGGGCTCCCAGACCGACGGCGGCGGCAGAGGTCCCGCGCAGACGGCACAGACCTCTTCCGGGAAGAAGAAGTCGACGACAGCCCGGCCGAGACGCCCCAGACGTCCGGACCTCACGGGCTTCTGAGGCGCTGGGCGAGGCGCGAGAACCTCGCCTCGACCCGGTTGTTCCTGACCGCGATGGCGAGGGCCTTCTTGGTCCCCACCAGCACGACCAGTTTCTTGGCCCTCGTGACCGCCGTGTAGAGAAGGTGCCGCTGGAGCATCACGTAGTGCTGGGTCGAAACGGGCATGACGACGACGGGGTACTCGCTCCCCTGGCTCTTGTGGACGGTGGTGGCGTAAGACAGGACGAGTTCGTCCAGCTCCTCGCCCTCGTAGATCACGTCCCGGGGCCCGAGCTCCCCGGGAAAGGCCACGGCGACCTGGCCTGTCTCACGGTCCACGGCCCGGATGATGCCGATGTCGCCGTTGGAGACCTCCTTGGTGTAGTTGTTCCGTATCTGCATCACCTTGTCGCCGGTCCTGAGGATTCTACCTCCCACGGAGATCTCGGCCTTCCCCCAGCGGGGCGGGTTCAGGACCTTTTGCAGTTCCAGGTTCAGGTTGTCGACCCCGATGAGCGTCCGGCGCATAGGGGTGATGACCTGGATGTCGGCCAGAGGGTCGGGCGACATCCCCATCTCGACGAGACGCTGAGGAAGGCGCCTGGAGCACAGGGAGACCACCGTCTCCAGGATCTCCGCCGGGTCGGACTGCTCGATGAAGAAGAAGTCCCGGTCCTTCTCGTTCAGCACGGGCATCTCGCCGCGGTTGATGCGATGGGCGTTGAGGACGATGAGGCTCTCGCCGGCCTGCCGGAAGATGCGGGTGAGCCTGACCACGGGCAGGACCCCCGAGCCGATGAGGTCGCGCAGCACAGCCCCCGGCCCGACCGCGGGGAGCTGGTCCACGTCGCCGACGAGGACCAGCCTCGTGGGAGGCCGGACGGCCCTCAGAAGGTGGTGCATCAGCACAAGGTCGACCATCGAGGCCTCGTCGACGACCACGAGGTCGGCTTCGAGGGGGTTGTCCTCGTTGCGCTGGAACTCGAGGCCGCCGGTCGGCGAGAAGCCGACCTCCAGGGTCCGGTGGATGGTCCGGGCCTCGTGGCCCGTGGCCTCCGTCATCCTCCTGGCGGCGCGCCCCGTGGGGGCGGTCAGGATGACGTCGAGACCCCTCGCCCGGCAGAGCCGAAGGAGGCTGTTGATGATGGTCGTCTTGCCTGTGCCGGGCCCGCCGGTGATGATGAGGACCCCCCGGCAGAGCGCCTCGCTCACGGCGTCCCTCTGCTCGGGCGAGAGCTCGATGCCCGCCTCGGCGGCCGCGGCCGACACCTCCTCCGGACTCGGAGGGCACTCTCCCCGTCCGGTGTCGAGCAGGTCCCGCAGTCTTGCGGCCACGGAACACTCGGCCCGGTGAAGGGGGGCGAGATAGACGGCCTCACCTTCCTCGAAGCGCTCCACCCGGAGGGGACCTTCCTCAGCCAGCCTGTCGGTCTCCGCGGCGACCAGGTCGACGTCCACGTCAAGCGTGCCGGCCACCGCGCGCTCAAGCCGCTCCCTCGGCGCGAACACGTGGCCGTCCTGAGCCATCTCCCGGAGGGCGTAGCGGAGTCCGGCTCTGAGCCGGTTGGGAGAGGTCGCGGGAACCCCCATCTGCAGGGCGATACGGTCGGCCGTGCGGAAGCCGATGCCGAAGACATCGTCGGCCAGACGGTAGGGGTTCTCCCTCAAGGCGGCGACGGCGTCCTTCCCGTAGTGGCGGTGGATGCGGACGGCCAGGGAGGGGCTGATGCCGACGGACTGAAGGAAAAGCATGACCTCCTTGACGTCCTTCTGCCGGGCGAAGGCCTCGGCGATGGCCCTGGCCCTGTGCGGGCCGATGCCGTCGACCTCGGTCAGCCGGTGCGGTTCCTCTTCGAGGACGCGGAGGGTGTCCTTCCCGAAGCGCTTGACCAGCCTCCTGGCCGTCGCCGGGCCGACCCCTTTGATAAGGCCTGAGGCGAGGTACTTCTCGATCCCGTCGAGCGTGTGCGGGACCAGGACCTGGTGGGAGGAGACCTTGAACTGCCGGCCGTACTCCGGGTGGTCGACCCACTCCCCCTCGAGCCGGAGACTCTCACCCGGCTTGAGCGGGGGGAGGTGGCCGACAAAGGTGACCAGGGCGGCCCGACCCCCCCGGGGCGCGAGCCTGAGCCTGCCGACCATGTAGCCGTTCGCCTCGTTGTAGTACGTCACCCGCTCGAGGGTGCCTTCCAGGATGACGGACATGGTCATGCCTGCCCCGGTTCGCACGCGGTCTCGACCGGGGTGTAGAGGGAGACACGGTTGCGGCCCCTGCGCTTCCCCTGGTACATGGCCTCGTCGGCCCGCAAGATGAGCTCCTCCGGTTCTGTCGCGTGCTCAGGATAGGTGGCGACACCGGCGGTGACGGTCACCCTGACCGGCTCCAGGTCGAACCGGGTGGCGAAGTCATGACCTTCCACTGCCCCCCGGATGCGCTCGGCGACGGCCACGGACATCTCGCCGGTGGCCCCGGGCAGGAGGACGACGAACTCCTCGCCTCCGTAGCGTGCGACCTCGTCCGTCTCGCGCACGTTGGCCGCGATCAGGGAAGCCACCTGGGCGAGCACCTCGTCACCGA
The DNA here is from genome assembly GCA_913063835.1 of uncultured Eubacteriales bacterium. Lineage (GTDB taxonomy): Bacteria > Bacillota > Sulfobacillia > UBA995 > UBA9673 > UBA9673. Next base: position 7,207 of record CAJXZV010000005.1, on the reverse strand, counting down.
CCTGGTGCCCGAACTGGTCGTTTATGTCCTTGAGGTGGTCGAGGTCCAGGAAGATGACTGAGAGAGGTTTGTTCTTGCTCCTGTGCCGCCGCATCTCGTCGACGAGCCGTTCGTAGAAGAAGCGATAGTTGTAAACCCCGGTCCTGGAGTCGGTGATGGCCATCTGGCAGGTCTCCTGGTAGCGGACAGCCCGACTCAGAGCCGCCCCCGCCTGACCGGCGAAGATGGTCAGGAGACGGACGTGCTCCTCGGTGTAGCGCCCGGCCTCGTCGGCCCCCAGGACGAGCACCCCCACCAGGTTCCCTTCGGCGGTCAGGGGCACCACGACCAGGGACCGGGCCTCCAGGTCTCCGAGCCCGTCGTCCGTCCGGTCACCGTCAGGCCGGTCGACGACCTCCACGACCTTCCGCTCCGCGACGCGCCCGATGACGCCCTCTCCAAGGCGACAGCACTTCCCCTCGACACGGCTGCCCTCGGGGACGGCGGCCGAGCACCGCAGGACCCGGTCCAGGTCGTCCCACAGGACGAGGACGGCGATGTCCGAGGGAGCCAGCCGGCGCGCCGCCTCGAGGACCCTGCCTTTGACCCCGTCCAGGTCGAGCTCGCACGACAGCTCCTGAGCGGCCTCGTAGAGCGTCCTCAGCTCATGGTTCCGCCTCTCGAGCTGGAGGGCGAACCTGAAGACGAACGCGGCCGCCAGGGAGACGACGAAGAGGGCCAAGGCCACTTCGAGCCCCTGGGCCGAGTAGAGCATGATGAACGCGATCCCGAGCGGCCCGGTGATGAGGTAGGTCAGCCCCTCCCACTTGGCGGGGTCCTCCCAGATGACCCGTGCGCTCTCCTCCGGGTGACTGAAGGTCAGCCACAGGCCGACAAGGACGTGGTTGACGGCGAAGTAGACGAGGGTGAAGACCATGAGGGCCAGAAGGTCGGAGCCGGCCAGGCGGAAGGTCCTGACACCTCCGGCCAGCTCGAAGGCCAGAGCGGCGGCGGCACAGGTGACGGCGTACTGCGCCACGTTGAACAGCTTGACCCGCCATCCCCTGGTGTCGATGAGCGCGTGGCCCACGAGGTAGCCGACGACCTCGCAGAGGATGGCCCCTCCGGGGCCGTAGAGGACGAAAGCCGGAAGGACGACGGCGTAGGAGAGAGAGATGGCCCCGCGCGCCAGGGGGACGTGGGCCCACTCCGAAACGATGCCCATGGCGATGAAGACGAGCAGGACCGCGTCCGCCTCTCTCAGAGTCACGGGGGTGAACCAGATGATGGCCGCCAGGCCGGGCACCCCTACAACGACCAGGGACAGCGTCTGCAGGAAGGCACGTCTTCTCGCTGCCTCCGAAGACATAGGCGGCTACCCCTCGGGGAAGGCGCCTCTCCGGGTGAAACTCCCGCCCGCCCCGCAACAGCAGTGTGGCCGGACTTTGCTTCTCTATTGGAAGCGGCATATCCTCTCGCGCCGGAGAGCCGGGATCCGGTCGGCCCGCCCCCGGACCGAACCCCGACCCCGCCGGCGGAGGAAGGAGGCCGACGGCCCCTGACCCCGGTCCCGGAAGGAGTCGGCGAGAAGGCCGGGGCTGTCGAGGTCCTGGAGGTCCACGCCCACGAGCACCTCCCCCCGGCAGAGTCCGACCCCGACCCTGACCGGTGAGACCTCTTCCCCCGCGCCCCGTTCCACGGTCGCGACCCTGACGAAGCCCGGGTACTCCCGTTCCAACTTGCGGAGGATGAGCGGCGTGTCGTCCGTCGAACGGTCGTCGACGAGGACCAGCTCGTACACCGGCCGACGGCGGCCCGGAGGGCCGTGGCGGGCGATGAAGCGGCGGACGGCCCCCTCGACGAGGGCCTCCTCGTTCCTGACCACCACGAGCAGGCTGACGGCCGGGGCCGGGCTCTTCCGCCGCGCCGCGGTCTCCCGCAGGAACTCCCAGGCCCCGACGGCCAGGAGGCACAGCCCGTAGAGAGCCAGGAACCAGACGAGCCAATCGGGCCAGGCCGTCAAGCTCACCCCTCCACCCGGCGGGTCCGGACACTGATTGATATGCGCCGGGCGCGGGGATTCCGCTGTCAGGCCTAATCCAGACCGGCCGCTCGCCTGAGTTCATCCGCGCGGTCGGTCCGCTCCCACGGCAGGTCGAGGTCCTCCCGGCCGAAGTGGCCGTAGGCCGCCACAGCCTTGTAGATGGGACGCCTGAGGTCGAGGTCGCGGATGAGGGCGCCGGGACGGAGGTCGAAGACCTGCCGTACGGCCTCCAGGATACGGTCCTCGGGCACGACGGCCGTCCCCTCGGTGACCAGACTCAGGGAGACGGGCTCGGCCACGCCGATGGCATAGGCCACCTGGACCTCGCACCGGTCGGCCAGGCCCGCGGCGACGATGTTCTTGGCCACGTACCGCGCCCCGTAGGCTCCCGTCCGGTCCACCTTGGTCGGGTCCTTTCCGGACAGGGCGCCTCCCCCGTGCCGCGCGTAGCCTCCGTAGGTGTCCACCATCACCTTCCGTCCCGTGAGGCCCGTGTCCGCCTGTGGGCCCCCGATGACGAACCGCGCCGAGGGCGTGATGAGGTAGCGGGTCTTCTCGTCCAGCATCCCGGCCGGCACGACCGGGCGGATGACCTTCTCGATGATGTCCCGCTCCATGGTCTCGCGCGAGACATCCTCGTGGTGCTGGGCCGAGACCACCACGGTGTCGACCCTGACGGGGGCCCCGTCGACGTACTCCACGGTGACCTGGGTCTTGCCGTCGGGGCGGAGGTAGTCCACCTCCCGCTTCTTCCGGACCTCCGCCAGCCGCTGAGCGATGCGGTGGGCGAGGTGGATCGGCATCGGCATGAGGGTGGTGGTCTCGCGACAGGCGAAGCCGAACATCATCCCCTGGTCCCCGGCGCCGAGTTCGGACACCTCGTCCCTGTCGCCGCGATAGACGCTCTCGAAGATGTCCGGGGACTGCTCATCGATGGCGACGAGCACGCCGCAGGTCTCCGCGTCGAACCCGAACTTCGCCCGGACGTACCCGATGTCGCGCACGGTCTCCCGGATGAGGTGCCTGATGTCCGCCCACCCGGTGGTCGACACCTCGCCGGCGACGAGCACCATGCCCCTCGTCAGCAGAGTCTCACAGGCGACCCTCGCGTAGGGGTCCTGTGACAGCAGGGCGTCGACGACGGCGTCGGAGATGGTGTCGGCCATCTTGTCGGGATGCCCCTCGGTCACCGACTCGGACGTGAAGAGGTAGTTCCGGTTGGCCCGGGGCTCACGGGTCATGCACATCCCCCCCTGATCGACTGTGTCTGTGTTCTTGTCTTCCGGTCTTACGTTCTCGCCTGCTCCTGTCTGCTATATGTCGCCACATTGACAACGCAAAATCCTCGAGACATCGACTGCCAGGCGCATCGCCCTTCGGGCCTCCTCCACGGACAGTCCGGCCAGGCCGCAGGCTGGCGTGACCATAGACTGCCGCACCAGGCTGTCCTCCGGGACCCCGCGGCCGACCAGGGTCTCGAGGAGGCCCAGGCACCGCCTTGCCAGGCTCTCGGCGTCCTCCGACCCGAGGCGGTCCGGGTCTGTCGGGACGATACCCCAGAGCAGGACCTTACCCGCCGCCAGGAAGTCCTTGACCGCCTTCGGATACAGCACCACCCTGGAGCCGTGGGCGTAGGCGTCGAAGGAGACGAACCTCACCGGGGAGCTCAGGATGAACTCCCAGTCCGTGTTGTCACAGCAGTGCACACCCCACACGGCGTCGAGGGCCTCGTCGAAGACCTCGAGGTAGCCGGCGACGACCTCCGGGGTGTAGGGGAAGTAGGCGGAGCCGAACGTCCCCAGGTACGGTTCGTCCACGGAGAGGAGCACCTGCGGGTCAGCGTCCCCGCCCGTCAACCTCCCGGCTGTCTCCCGGAGCCAGGCCTCCTGCCATCGGGCCCGGAGGGCGAGCCCCCTGACGACCCCGTCCATCAGGTCCTCCTCGTAGAGCAGGGCCCGGCCGCTGTCGTCCTTGACGGTCAGCCCGAGGCTGACCGGGCCCGTCGTCTGACCCTTCAACCCCACGGGGACGACCGGCGGGCGACCGCCCGCGGCCCCCTCTCGGCGGGCCCGTTCCAAGGCCCGCTCCAGGGCGGCCAGTCCGCAGGCCTCATGGGGCCCGAGGGCCCACCGCTCGAGGACCCCGTCCGCGCCCTCCGGAGTCCCTCCCTCCGCCCGGTCGCTCCCCCCGGGGCCGCCGCCTTGCGCCTCCTCCGCCTCGAGGACGTCGGTGTAGACTCTCTCGAGCTCGGCCTGGACTTGCTCGTCGCGGCGCCACCGAACGGCGGGACCCCCTCCGGCCCTGCCGGTCGGCTCCAGGCGGACGCCGGGCAGTCCCCTTGAGAACTGCCTGTACATGTCCTCGGCCGCGGAGAGACGGGGGAACTGGGGCCAGTAGGGGAAGTCGGGGCACAGGGCGACCACGTCGGCCGCACCCTCGTCCGCCGACAGGTGAGGCAGGCTTCCGATGCCCGTCACGGCCAGCCTCGGGCTGAAGGGCACAGCCGGCCGGTCGGGAGCCTCGGGCAACCACGGTCACCTCCCCTCCAAGGCGAGCCTCAAAATCGAAAAGACCTCATCCACCGCTGGATGAGGTCTCGATAACTCATCTCTCAGGATGGACGCCTGCGGGAATTGGCACCGCTGCTCCCGGGGCGACCGGGAGCCGGTTGCCGGGTTTCATCGGGCCCGTCCCTCCACCAGCTCTTGATGAGTCGAGCTATAGGTTGTCAAACAGGGCCAAGAGTAGTGTAAGGCAGGACGTCGCGAGGTGTCAACAGAGACCCGACCCGACCGACCGGCCCGGCGGGGCTCAGGGGGAGGAGCCGCCTAGGGTCGAGCCTGCAGGCCAGAACGGGGAGACACGGGTCTGGGGGGACCCGAGGCTCTCGAGGGCGAGGCCGGTGCCCCTCACCACACAGGTCACCGGGTCGTCCACGAGATGCACGGCCACCCCGGTCTCCTGGGAGAGGTAGCGCTCGAGACCGTGCAGGAGAGCCCCGCCCCCCGTCAGGACGATACCCTTGTCGATGATGTCCGCGGCCAACTCGGGCGGTGTCTGCTCGAGGACCGCCCGCACGGCGTGGACGATGGTCTCGAGCGTCTCCTTGATGGCCGCATGGACCTGACCGGAGGTGATGGTGACGGTCTTGGGCAGGCCGGTGGCCAGGTCGCGGCCGCGGACCTCCACACTGCGCCGCACGGAGCGCGGCCAGGCCGTGCCGGCCTCGATCTTGATCTCCTCCGCCGTCCGCTCTCCGATGACAACGCCGAACTGGGTGCGGACATAGCGGGTGATGGCCTCGTCACACTCGTTCCCGGCCACCCGGACCGACCGGCTCACGACCACCTGCCCCATGGAAAGGACGGCCACGTCTGTCGTGCCCCCTCCGATGTCCACGACCATCGCCCCGGACGGCTGGCTGAAGTCGACGCCCGCACCGATGGCCGCCGCCAGGGGCTCCTCGATGAGGAAACAGCGCCTCGCGCCGGCCTGGAGGCACGCGTCGATGACCGCCCGGCGCTCGACAGAGGTTATCCCCGAGGGGACGCAGACCGCGACGCGGGGATGGAAGAGCATCCGTCTCCCGCAGACCTTGGAGATGAAGTGCCTGAGCATCCTCTCGGTGAGTTCGAAGCTGGCGATGACCCCGTCACGCAGGGGCTTCACGGCCACGATGTTGCCCGGCGTCCGGCCCAGCATCCGCCGGGCCTCCTCACCGATGGCCACGACCCGGGAGGTCTCCTGCTCCAGGGCGACGACCGACGGCTCGTTGAGCACCACCCCCTTGCCCTTGACGTAGACAAGAGAGGTGGCCGTCCCGAGGTCGATACCGATGTCGGTGGCCAAGCCCAGCATAGGACTCCCCCCGGACCCCGCGGACCTCCCGACCGATTATGTCAAGACTATTCGCCCGCGCCTGGGGCTTTTCCTCCGGTGAGGCCCGTCAAACGAGAGCGGCCCCGGCGGCCGGCCGGGACCGCGGGGCCGGGACGGCGTCTCCGATATCGGGTCGGGCGAGGCACGGCCTTTCAGGAGCCCATCGTCCGGTATCTCCGCCGTGTGGCCTGACCTCCCCTTATGTGCCGCTCGGCCTTGTTCGTCTGGAGCACCCGGTCCACACTGCGGGCCAGAGCGGGGTTGATCTTCCGGAGCCTTTCCGTGACGTCCTTGTGGACCGTGCTCTTGCTCACGTCGAAGCGGCGGGCGGCGTCCCTCACCGTGGCTCGGTTCTCGACGATGTAGCGGGCCACCTCGAGGACCCGGTCCCGGATGTAGTCCTTCAAGCTGGGAGGCCCCCCTTCGCCGGCGGCTGGTGAATCCATATGCCGCGCGGGAGGCCAAAAATGCCTGGGGGGTTCAGCCGCCCAGGTAAGGCTCTGGGTCTATCGACTCCCCCTCTACCCGTATCTCGTAATGCAGGTGGACGCCGAGGTCGGCCTCTGTCAGCCCGGGGGGGCCGGCCAGCCCGACGACTTCACCTTTCTGGACCTCCTGTCCCTCATGGACCAGCACGGTCCCCAGGTGGCTGTAGACCGTCTCCACCCCGAAGCCGTGGCTTATCCTCACCCTCCCGCCGAACCAGGGTGTCGTCGAGGCCTCGGTCACGATGCCGCCGAAGGCCGCCCGGACCCGGTCACCGTCCTTGAGGGCGATGTCGACCCCGGGGTGGTAGCGCGAGTCGGCGAAGACCGGCGAGTAGTGGAAGCCCCACCCCCGCACCACGCGGCCCGGGGCCGGCGGCGCCAGGGCCCTGAGACACTCCCCCCGGGACGTCGGGCCGAGGGTCACCGAAGACTCTCCTTCGAGGTCCGTCACCGGACGGTCGGCCGCCGGGCGCCCGGCGTCCTCGGAAGGACCGGCCTCAGCCGGTGGGGGCCCCTCCGGTACCGCGGCGGCCCCGGCGCCGTCGGCGCCTCCGCCCCCGGACCCGGCGGCAGGGACCTGTCCGCCCCCTTCGGCCCCGGCGTCGTCCGCCTCAGCCGCCGTCCCGCCGTCCGCGCCCGCGGCGGGCTCCGCCGAGGCCTCCGTCTCCACCGGAGGAGGCGGCCCCAGGGAGACGGGGGCCGGGACCAGGAGGCCCTGGCGGATGAGATGGACGCAGACGAGGACTATGACCACGCCCGCGGCAGCGCTGAGGTGGGGGGACCAGCGGCGGGCGGCCGCGCGCACCCGCGCGGCGCG
>CAJXZV010000004.1 GCA_913063835.1 uncultured Eubacteriales bacterium | reverse complement strand
TGTCCCTCCTGCCGTCAGGACCCGGGGCCCGTCCATCATCCCTTCTCGGCCGGCGGCCGTGGCTCCGAAGCGCTTTGCTGTCTATCGCCAACACCTCTCCGAAACCCTCCAGCTCGCCCGAGAGCTCCGATACCAGACGATCGAACATCGCCTCCAGCTCCGCCTGTTTGGAGACCAGCCTCTTCAGAAACCGCGTGTAGGCGGCCGGCGAAGGCACATCCTCCAGACCGCACATCTCGCGCAATTGCGCGTTGCGCTCCAGCTCCCGCCTCAGACTCTCGATCGACTCGTGCCCGAAGACGACCCCCGCAAGGATCGAGTTCCACATTCCACGTACCGGATGGTCGTTACGCCCGTACCCTCGCTCTCCCTCAAGGAGCCTCATCAGCTCCTCGTCCGGCATGTGCTCTATGACCAGCTGCAGCCGCTCAAGATCCCGAAGATCGTTCATTTCACGCCAGGAGAACAGCCTCTGTTGCCGAATGATAGCCATACGAAGAGCCTCCTTTCGTTTTCTTCGCTGTGCGGAAGATTCCGCGTCGAAGGAGGCTCTTCCTACCTTAGTCGGCCCGCTGGGGTCAATCCACACCTCCCGGCCGGATCCAGGCCCCTGTATCCCCCCATATCTTCGTCGGAATCTGGGGTAAGAACTTTATCCCTTGCCCGGAATCCGTTGCTGCGCCTGAAACTCAGCCACCGTTAATGGCTCGGTGATGCGGCAGGTCCACCGGGCCGGCGAGAAGATGTTCGTGGACTACGCCGGGCAGACGGTGCCGGTCGTGGACCCAGACGGCTGCCGTCGCTCGCTCTTCGAGAGTCTGGACAGGCCGGCGCTCAAGCCCCTGCCGGCCAAGCGCTACGAGTTCGCCCGGTGGAAGAAGGCCACGGTGAACATCGACTACCACGTCGCGGTGGAGAAGAACTTCTACAGCGTGCCCCACTCCCTGGTCCGCCGGAAGGTGGACGTCAGGGTCACCTCAGGTGTCGTGGAGGTCCTCCACAAGGGGCGCCGGGTGGCCAGTCACCGCAGGGTGGAGGGCAAGGGGATATACGTGACCGACCCCGACCACATGCCCCGAGCCCACCGCAAGCACCTCGAGTGGACCCCGTCCCGGCTCATCCGCTGGGCGGGCACGGTCGGGCCCTCCATGGCCGAACTGGTCAAGGCCATCCTAAAGAGCCGCCCCCACCCCGAACAGGGGTACCGGTCGTGCCTGGGCATCCTGCGGCTGGCCCGTCACTATCCGCCCGAGCGTATGGAAGCCGCCGCCCGAAGAGCGCTCGCCTTCGACGCCCTGTCCTACAGGAGCGTCAAGTCCATCCTCGCCAAAGGGTTGGACCAGCAGCCCGTCGAGCAGCGGCCCGAAGCCCCCGTCGCCGCCCACGCCAACATACGCGGCGCGGACTACTATAGGGAGGCGTCTACATGTTAACCCACGAGACCACCGAGAAGCTATACAGGATGAGGCTTTCGGCCATGGCCGAGGCCTTCAAGGAGCAACTCGCCGGCGCCGAGGCGGACGACCTCTCCTTCGAGGAACGGTTCGGGCTCATCGTCGACCGGCAGTGGACCGCCCGGCGCAACAGGCGCCTTGCCCGACTCCTGAAGGAGGCCAGGCTCCGGCTCCCCGCATGTCCCGAGGACATCGACTACCGCCACCCCCGGGGTCTGGACCGGAGCGTGATGAGAAGCCTTCTCACCTGCGCGTGGCTCGACGCTCACAGGAACGTCATCATCACCGGCCCCACCGGCGTGGGCAAGACCTTCATCGCCTGCGCCCTCGCCAACGCCGCCTGCCGGCAGGGCTTCCGGGTCCGCTACTACCGGGTCTCGCGGCTCCTGGGCGACCTGACGGCGGCCAAGGGGGATGGCACCTACCCCCATCTGCTCTCGCAGCTGGGCCGGACGGACCTCCTTGTCCTCGATGACTGGGGTCTGGCGCCGGTGTCCGCGGCCGGGGCCCGGGACCTTCTTGAAATCATCGACGACCGGGCCATGACCCGCTCCACCTTGCTGGCCAGCCAGTTGCCCCTGGAGCACTGGCACAAGGTCGTGGCCGACCCCACCGTGGCCGACGCCATCCTGGACAGGATCGTCCACAACGCCTACAAAATCTCCCTCAAGGGCGAGTCCATGCGGAAGGCAATGCGGGCAAGAACGTCAAACGAAGGACTGAGCGAGACTTGACAATCCAGCGGCACTCAGCGGGGATGGTCGGCTACGCCGGAACGGGTGGTCGGTTTCGTCCGGAACGAGTGGCCGGTTTGGTCCGGAACGCGTGGACGATTTGGCCGGAATGCGCAACGAAGCCCGGACCGGCCAGGAGCGCGTGCTCCCCGGGGAGATGGTGATCGAGCAGGGCGGCAAGCCGCTTGCCATCCCCCTGCTCTCCGCCAGGTGGAGCCGCAAGCTGGCCGAGGGGTTCCCCGTTTCGGCCGCCCGCCGGCACCTGGAGCACGAGCAACTGGACCGGTTGCGGGCGGTCGAACCGGAGATCACCCTGGATGCCCTGTGGCGCTGGACCGACCAGAAGGAACTGGTCGCAAGGCGGAGGGGCGCGGGGGAGAGCGTCCTGCCGGACCAGCCGCTGGATGCCGAGACGCTGGATGTCATCCCCCGGCGCCCGGGCGATGTGGCCCTGCCCGAATCGGTCATAAAGCCGGTGATCGATGGCTTGGTTCAAGACTATGCCACCAAACCGGGCCAGGCCCGGGCGATGGTCGAGCTTGCGGCCGCAATCCGTGAGTGGTGCTGCCCCAAGCTACGGCAGCCCGGGGCCGGGCCAGGTTGTATGGCTGGTCTACGGCACCCGTAGGGGCAGGCGCGGCAGTCCCCGGCTGCTGGTGCCGGTCGTCCTGACCCTGCTGACTCCGGAAGACCTCGACGCGCCCCTCGTCAACCGTGGCGACCTCAAGGCGCTCAAGGTCAGGCAGCTTGAACGGATCACGGCCGAGGCCTGGAGACAGGACGGGGTGCTGACCATGCTCGACCTCGAGTGGCTGCTCGGTGTGAACGGCGCCCTGCTCAGGGAACTGCTCGGCCTGTACCAGGAGCACTTCGGCGTCCTGCTGCCCACCGCCGGCACCGTGCTGGACATGGGGAGGACGCTGACCCATAAGACCATCGTGGTCGAGATGGCCCTTCAGGGACTGAGCACCCAGCAGATCGCCCGGCGGATCTACCACACCCCGGAGGCCGTGGACCATTACCTCCGGGCCTTCGACCGCGTCCTGATGCTCAGGTACTACCGTGTTCCCAGGAAGGCCATGTGCCGGGTCACAGGGTACAGCCTACAGCTCGTCGAGGAGCACCTGGCCCTGGCCGACAAACACTTCCCAACCCAAGAGGCATTGGCGGGGTACCTGGCGAACCGGGGAGCTGAACTGGAAGTTGTGGGTTAGGTCATCTAGCGGTTATCACCAGGAGAGCACGGCCACCGTGGCATGACCCGGACCTCCTCTTTTACAGACAAAATGGGACTTGACCTCCAGAAGATACCGGTAGCTCCCCGTCTCAAGGTCGAGATACATCCGGCGCCTGATCTCCACCGGGCCGAAACGCGTCATGACCGTCCGGGTCCTCACACCCTTCAACCTCAGATGGCCCGGACGCTCCCGCATCAGCTTCCTGTCCAGGTTCTCAAGGTACGCCCTCACAAGCCGCCTCGCCCAGCCCAGCACCAGACGGAGGACGATCTCTTCCAGGGTGTTGAAATCCTCGGCCTCACACAGTAGACTGAAACTGCACATCGGGGGACCTCACTCCTTGTTCCGATGGGACTCGGACTTGAGTGAGGTCTTCCTTTGTACCTAGACCCCGCTGTGCCCTCTATCTGCCCACGTGAATCTTACAGGAACGCGGCGCGGTCCGACAGGCCGGGGCGGTCCGCTCCGGGCGCCGTCGGGAGGAATCCCGGACCACGCTCCCAAATACCAGGCTGGACCGGGCGAGGGGGGCGGGCGTGTGGCTGACATCCTGGCTTTCTCGCCGCACCCGGACGACGTGGAGATAGGGGCCGGGGGGACCCTGGCCCTTCACTCGCGCCTGGGCTACGACGTGGTCGTGTGCGACCTGACACAGGGTGAGCTGGCGTCGAACGGCACACCGGCCGAGCGGGCCCGTGAGGCGGCCCTGGCCGCGCGGATCCTGGGCCTCGGGTCCCGGGAGACCCTGGGACTCGCGGACCGGGCCCTGGAGCCGACCCCGGACAGGGTCCGTGTCGTGGCCGAGGCGGTCAGGAGGTGGCGGCCGCGGGTCGTCCTGGCCCCTTGGGGTGAGGACCGGCACCCGGACCACGGCGCCGCCGCGCGTCTGGTCCGCGAGGGGGTCTTCAACGCCGGGCTCGTCCGCTACCGGGCGGCGGGTGAGGCCCACCGCGTGGCCAGGCTCGTGTACTATCTCGTCAACTCGACGGCGGCGCCGGGCTTCGTCGTCGACATCTCCAGGGTCTACGACCTGAAACGGCAGGCCCTCGAGGCCTACGCCTCGCAGTTCTCGCCGGCGGGGGAGCCGACACCCCTGAACCGCGGTTATCTCGAGTGGGTCGAACTGCGTGACAGGTGGTACGGGAGCCTCGCCGGGGTCGAGCGGGCCGAGGGCTTCCGCTGGGAGGGGCTCCTCAGGCTGCAGGACCTTGTCAGGGAACTCTAGGGAACCGGAGGGGGGAGCGAGCCTCCTTGCGTATCGGCATCACATGTTACCCATCCTACGGCGGGAGCGGGGTCGTCGCGACGGAGCTCGGACGCCAGCTCGCCCGGCGGGGGCACGTCGTCCACTTCATAACCTACGACGTCCCCTTCCGGCTCCCGCGCTTCCAGGAGAACGTCTTCTTCCACGAGGTGGAGACCCCGTCCTATCCTCTCTTCAAGCACCCGCCGTACCTCCTGGCCCTGGCGAACAAGATGGTCGAGGTGGCCCGGTACGCGGAACTGGACATCCTTCACGTCCACTACGCCATCCCGCACGCGACAAGCGCCTATCTGGCCCGGGAGGTGCTCGAGGCCGGCGGCGACCGACGGACCCCGGCCGTCGTCACGACCCTGCACGGGACGGACATAACGCTCGTCGGGAGCGAACCGTCCTTCTCGGACATCATCGCCTTCAGCATCGACCGGAGCGACGGGGTGACGGCCGTCTCGCACGCCCTCCGCGCCGAGACGCTCAAGGCCTTCCGGGTGCGGCCGGACATCCGGGTCATCCACAACTTCATCGATCCCGAGGACTACGCGGACCATGACCGGTGTGACGAGAGGCGGTGTCTGGCCGGGCCGGACCGCCTGGTCGTCACGCACATCTCGAACTTCCGGCCGGTGAAGCGGGTCGAGGTGGTCGTCCGGGTCTTCGCCGGGGCCGCCCGGGACCTCCCGGCCCGGCTGGTCCTCATCGGCGACGGACCGGACGTCCCCAAGGCCCGCAGGGAGGCGGCGCGCCTGGGGGTCGAGGACAGGGTGGTCTTCCTCGGGCGCCAGGAGCAGGTGGCCGGGCTTCTGGCCGCGTCGGACGTCTTCCTCCTTCCGTCCGTCCAGGAGAGCTTCGGCCTGGCCGCCCTGGAGGCCATGGCCGCCCGGGTCCCGGTGGTCGCCTCGAGGGTCGGCGGCCTGCCCGAGGTGGTCGGTGAGGACGAGGGGGGCTTCCTCTACGACATCGGTGACCTCGACGGGATGACCGCCGGCCTGAGACGACTCCTGCTCGACGACGAGCTCCGGCGCGAGTGCGGGCAGCGGGCAAGGGAAAGGGCCTTCCGGCTCTTCTCCAGTGAGAGGGTCGTGCCGGAGTACGAGAGGTGCTACGAGGAGGTCCTCGCCCTCAGGTCAGGGCGGGCCGGATGAGCTTGCGGGACAGGTCCGGGGAGCGGCGCCCGGCGACGGTCGCGATCGTCACCCTCGGCTGCCCGAAGAACCTGGTCGACAGTGAGGTGATGGCGGCCCTGGTCGGCCGCGCGGGGTTCGTCCTCACCGGCGACATGCACGAGGCCGACGCCATCGTCATCAACACCTGTGCCTTCATCAGGGCGGCGCGCGAGGAGGCCTGGCGCTATCTCGAACAAGCCGTCAGGCTGCGGCGGAAGGGGCGCTGCCGGGCTCTGGTCGCGGCGGGATGTCTCGCCCAGGGCTTCGCGGACGAGGTCAGGGCCACAGCCCCCGAGGTGGACGCCCTGCTGGGAACCGGCGAGGTGGGGGAGGTCGTGCGGGTCCTCGAGGAGGTGCTAGAAGGCTCGGAACCACGGGACGGCGCCTCCCGCCGCGTCGCTCCAGGACGTACAGCGGGACGGGCCGCCGCGCCCCGTGTGAGAGGGCCGTCGGCTCCCCCCGGCTGGCTTCCTTCCGGACCGGCGCCCCGCCTTCTCGGGACCCCCGGACACTACGCCTACCTCAAGATCGCCGAGGGCTGTGACCACCGGTGCGCCTTCTGCCTCATCCCGTCCCTCAGGGGCCGCTACCGGAGCCGTCCTCTCGACGACCTCCTGCGCGAGGCCCGGGACCTGGAGGAGGCGGGAGTGAGGGAGCTCGTCCTCGTCGCCCAGGACACGACCTTGTACGGCCGCGGCACCGGGGTGGGGCTGACGGGGCTCCTGCGCCGGCTCCTGGCGGAGACCGGCATCGGGTGGCTCCGGGTGCTCTACGGATGCCCGAGCACGCTTCCGGCGGACCTGCCCGCCCTCTTGGCCGAACAGGCGGCTGGCGGCGGACGGCGCCTGTGCCGCTACCTCGACCTTCCGATGCAGCACGCAAGTGACCGCGTCCTCCGGGCCATGAGGCGGCCGGAGACGGGGGATTTCCTTCTGAAGCTGGTCTCCGACCTCAGGAGCGAGGTCGAGGACCTCACCCTCCGCAGCACCTTCATGATCGGTTTTCCCGGCGAGACGGACGAGGACTTCGAGGTCCTTCTCGATTTCCTCGAGGCGGCTCGCCTGGACCACTGCGGCTTTTTCGCCTTCTCCCCCGAACCGGGGACGCGTGCCGCCGGGCTGCCCGGCCGCCCGGATGCGGAGGTGACGCGGGAGAGGCTGGCCCGGGCCGTCGAGGTCCAGAGGAAGGTCGCTCTCGACCGGAGGCGGCGGCTGGTCGGGCGGGAGCTCAAGATCATCGTCGACGAGGTCGGGCCTGAGGAGAGAGGCCTGCACACCGTGACCGGGCGGTGGGAGGGCGACGCGCCGGAGATAGACGGGGTCGTCCGGGTCCGGTGGCCTTCGCGGCCGGGGGACGTCCCGTCGGTCGGCGATTTCACCCTCGTCGAGGTCACCGGAGCCGAACCCTACGGGCTCAAGGCCCGCCCGGTCCAGAGGCCGGGTCGGTAGCCGGAGGAACGACCGGACAGCATTCCCAAGCCGTTTCAATGGTCATGGAAGAGGCATCAGGCCGGGGACATGCTATAATTATGTCAACCTTCACGAGCCAGCGTGTTCCGTCGCGCTCCTTTCGATAACACCCGCCGAGGGAGGAAGGCCCTGGTGAACTTCAAGGGGGTGCGCTATCCGGTCGTGGCGGTGACCCTGGTGGTCACCCTTGTCTTCCTCTTCGGGGCGCGCTGGGTCTACCAGAGACAGGCTCTCGACCGCCCTCTGGAGGCGGCGGTGCTGGCCGTGCCCGGAGTGGAGGAGGTCACCGTCGGACAGCGACAGGACGTCCTACTGGTCCGGGTGAGGGCCGGAGAGGTGCCTCACCTCGAGGAGTTCGTGGCCGACCTGTGGCGGGCCGTCGAGGCGGTGCAGGAAGGCGCAGCGGTCGAACTCGAGATAAGCGACAGCCGGAGCGAGCGGCTGCAGAACATCTTTTATGAGTTGCATTTCCACGTGCAAGAGGCTGTGGCCACGGGACGCTTCAGCGAGCTGCCGGCCCGTCTTGAGGAGGTCTCCGCCGGGACCGGACTGACCCGGGGACGGGTCTTCGTCGGGCCGGAATACGTCTACGTTCAGCTTCACCAGGGACAGGCCTGTCTTTACGAGATAATCCCGCGTCGAGCCTCGGGGCCCTCCCATCCCGCAGGGCTCGACGGCTCGCCGCCCCGCTTGGTCACGGTCGGGCCGTGGCCGGGCTAGGTTCAGGGCGCCGCCCCGTGACGGCCCCTGACGGTCGGTAGAGGTCACCACTCCTGTGGGAGGAGTCAAGAGGAGTCGGGAGGTGGCTGGGGTTTGATAAGGGAGATCGCGATAGGGACCGGGACGGCCCTCCTCATCTTCCTTGCCGTCCAGGGCTACAACGTGATGCCTGTCGTCTTCCTCGGCGCCCTTCTTCTGGTCCTCCTGCAGTCGAGCGGCCTCTCGAGCCTCCTGGGGGGCGGGACGCGCGCCGGTACGGTCGTGGACAAGGTCCGGACCGACGGCGTGACCTTCGACGACATCGGGGGCCAGGCCTCGGCCAAGAGAGAACTCCTTGAAGCCCTGGAGTTCATCACCGACCGCGAGCGGGTCAGGAGGCTGGGCATAAGGCCTCTGAAGGGAATCCTCCTGACCGGACCTCCGGGGACGGGCAAGACCCTGATGGCCAAGGCCGCCGCCAGGCACACCCGGTCCGTGTTCTTCTCGGCCTCGGGGAGCGAGTTCATCGAGGTCTACGCCGGCGTCGGCGCCCAGCGCGTGCGCAACCTCTTCACCCGGGCCCGTGAGGCGGCCAGGCGGGAGGGCACCGGCAGCGCCATCATCTTCATCGACGAGCTCGAGGTCCTCGCCGGGCGGCGGGGCCAGCACACCGGCCACCTGGAGTACGACCAGACCATAAACCAGCTTCTCGTCGAGATGGACGGGCTCTCGTCGGAGGACGAGGTCACCGTCCTGGTCATCGGGGCCACGAACCGCTTCGACCTCCTCGACCCGGCCATCCTGAGGCCTGGGCGCTTCGACCGCGTCGTCAGGGTGGAGCTGCCCGACCGCGAGGAGCGGGGCGAGATCCTCCGCATCCACACCGCCGGGAAGCCCCTCGCCGACGACGTGGACCTCGATGAGATTGCCCGCCAGACCTTCGGGTTCTCAGGCTCGCACCTGGAGAGCGTGACCAACGAGGCGGCCATCCTCGCCTTCCGCGAGGGCCGGGTGAAGATAAGCCAGGCCCACCTCCTCGAGGCCGTCGACAAGGTGATGATGGGTGAGCGGGTGGCCCGGCGCCCGCAGAAGGATGAACTCGAGCGTGTGGCCGTCCACGAACTGGGGCACGCCCTGGTGGCCGAGACGGTCCGGCCCGGTTCGGTGTCGATGGTCAGCATCTCGCCCCGCGGGGGGGCCTTGGGCTACGTCCGGCAGGTCCCGGAGGCCGACAGGTTCCTCTACACGCGGGAAGAGCTCTTGGCCCAGGTCGACGTGACCCTGGCCGGCTGTGTGGCCGAAGAGGTGTTCTTCGGCAGTCGGAGCACCGGAGCGAGGCAGGATCTCGACCAGGCGCTCGACCTCGCGCGCCTCCTGGTGTCGGGCGGCATGTCGGAGCTCGGCATCATCCATCAGGACTACGTCCCCAGCTCGCAGATGCACGAGGTCATGACCAAGATCATCAACGAGCGTGAGGCGAGGGTGCGGGAGATCATCTCCAGGCACAAGGCCCTCCTGGAGGCGGCGCGCCGCGTCCTGCTGGAGAAGGAGAGACTCGACGGCGACGAGTTCAGGCGTCTGGTGGGAACAATGTCCAGGGGGAGAAAGGGGCGCCGCAGGAGGACGAAGAAGAGTCGCCGTCGTGATCGCAGAGATAGTCTCCGTGGGAACCGAGCTCCTGCTCGGCCAGATCGTGAACACCAATGCCCGGTTTCTGGCCCGGACACTGGCCGGGCTGGGCGTTGACACGTACTTCCAGCAGGTCGTCGGAGACAACGCCGTCCGTCTGGCCGAGGCCCTGCGGCTGGCCCTCTCCCGCAGCGACCTGGTGATAACGACCGGAGGTCTCGGTCCGACGGAGGACGACCTGACCAAGGAGGTCGTGGCCGAGGTCCTCGGTCTCCGCCTGGTCCGGGACCCCGAGGTCGCCCGGGCCATCACCTGCCGACTCGAAGGCCACCGCAGCCGTCCGGTGCCGCAGGCGGTCGCCAAGCAGAGCCTGGTGCCGGAGGGGGCCCTGGTCCTGCCGAACCCGGTCGGGACGGCGCCCGGCTTCATCATCCCGCACGGTCCGAAGACCCTCGTGCTCCTGCCGGGTCCGCCGGCGGAGCTGGAGGGCGTGGTCAACACCCATCTCCTTCCGCACCTCGAACGCCTTGCCGGCGGCTCCCGGGACGGCGCCTCTTCACGGTCCTACCTCCACACCACGGTGGTGAAGACGTGCGGACTGGGTGAGCCCGAGGTGGAGGAGGCCGTGAGAGACCTTGTCTCCTCACCGAACCCCACCGTGGCTCCGCTGGTCTCGGTCGGCGAGGTGCACCTCAGAGTCACGGGCAAGGCCGCCGACCCGGACGAGGCCCGCCGCATCACGGCCGGGATGGTCGAGAAGATACAGGAGAGGTTGGCCGCCAACATATTCGGCTACGACGACGACACCATCGCCGCAGCCTGCGGGGCCGTCCTCACGCGGCACGGGCTGACCCTGTCCGTGGCGGAGTCCCTCACCGGAGGGCTGGTCGGCCATCTCATCACCGAGGTCCCGGGGTCGAGCGCTTACTTCGAGCGAGGCCTCGTCGTCTACAGCAACCGCGCCAAAGTGGAGCTGCTGGGTGTGGACCCGGGTCTCATCAGGCGGCGCGGAGCGGTGAGCCGGGAGGTGGCCCTGGCGATGGCCCGCGGGGTCCGGGACAGGGCCGGAACGGACATCGGCGTCGCCCTGACAGGTATCGCCGGGCCCGGGGGCGCGACCCCCGGCAAGCCGGTGGGACTCGTCTTCATCGCCCTGTGCGGCGAGGCGGCGGGCGGCGAGGTCTGCCACGAGTACCGGTTCACCGGAGACCGCCGGCTGGTGAAGGAAAGGTCGGCCCACCGAGTCCTTGCCCTGCTCTGGCTCGGACTCAGGGCGTGGGAGCTCCGGACCTCGGGGCCGGCGTGACCGGGCGGCGGGAGGGAAAGGGTTTGCGGCCGTCGAAAGCTCTGGCGCCACCGCGCTGGACGTAGAAGCGATCGTGGAGGTCAAGCCGTGGCCGGCATCCGGAGTTTCGTGGCGGTGGAGGCCGATGAAGGTTCCCGGTCCGAGGCGGCCCGCCTCATCGAGGCGCTCCGCCGGAGCGGGGCTGACGTGAAGTGGGTCAGCCCTGAGAACCTGCACCTCACCTTGAAGTTCCTGGGCGACGTGCCTCCGGGTGACGTGCCTGAGGTGGCCTCAGCGCTGGAGCTGGCCGTCGGGGGTGAGGCGCCCTTCAGGGTGCGTCTCGCAGGCCTGGGGGCTTTCCCTTCGCTGTCCCGACCGCGTGTCGTCTGGGTCGGGGTGGGCGAGGGCCGGGAGAGGCTCGAGGCCCTCGCCGGAAGGGTCGACGAGCGCCTGGCCGAGGTCGGTTTTCCCCGCGAGAGACGCCGCTTCTCGGCCCACATCACCCTCGGGCGCTGTCGGTCCTCGAGGAACCTGGCCGAGCTCAAGACGGCTTTGGCGGAGAGGCGGAACTACACGGGGCCGGAGTTCACGGTGTCCCGGGTGGTGTTGTTCTCCAGCGTCCTGCGTCCGACCGGTCCGATCTACACACCTCTGGCCATCTTTCCGCTCCAGGTCGGCGGGCCGAACCAAGGAGGTGGGTTCAGTGATGGACAAGGTCAAGGCTCTCGAGCTGACGATGAGTCAGATTGAGAAGCAGTTCGGAAAGGGCTCCATCATGAGGCTCGGGGAGGCGTCGGCGAACGCCGACCTCGAGGTCATCCCTACCGGCTCACTGGCCCTCGACCGCGCCATCGGGGTGGGAGGAGTGCCGCGCGGCCGCGTCGTGGAAATCTACGGCCCCGAAGCGTCAGGAAAGACGACCGTGGCTCTGCACCTCATCGCCGAGGCCCAGAAGCTCGGAGGCATCGCCGCCTTCATCGATGCCGAGCACGCGCTCGACCCCCACTACGCCAAGAGGGTCGGCGTGGACATCGACAACCTCCTCATCTCGCAGCCGGACACGGGCGAACAGGCCCTGGAGATAGCCGAGGCGCTGGTCAGGAGCGGGGCGGTCGACATCGTCGTCATCGACTCCGTCGCCGCGCTGGTGCCGAAGGCTGAGATCGAGGGGGAGATGGGGGACTCCCATGTCGGGCTCCAGGCCCGCCTGATGTCCCAGGCCCTGAGGAAACTGACAGGCGCCATCTCCAAGTCCAAGACGACGGCCGTCTTCATCAACCAGATCAGGGAGAAGGTCGGGGTGCTCTTCGGCAACCCGGAGGTGACCCCCGGAGGACGGGCCCTCAAGTTCTACGCCTCCCTCAGGCTGGAGATCCGGCGCGTCGAGGCCATCAAGCGCGGCAACGAGATCGTCGGCATGCGCTGCCGGGCCAAGGTCGTGAAGAACAAGGTCGCGCCCCCCTTCCGCCAGGCCGAGTTCGACCTCCTCTACGGACAGGGCATCTCCCGCGAGGCGAGCATCCTCGACGTGGCCACGGAGGTCGGCGTTCTCGAGAAGAGCGGGTCCTGGTACTCCTACGGCGGCCAGAGGCTCGGCCAGGGCCGGGACAGCGTCCGCGACTACCTCAGGGACAACCCGGAGACGGCCGCGAAGATCGAGGCCGAGGTCAGGGAGAAGCTGGGGCTCGGCCGGGTGAGGACCGAACCGGCCGCCGCCGGCGTCGAGAGGGCGAAGGGCGACGCCTAGGGCGGCGGGCGGAGAGCGGCCGTCGCCGGGCGGGCCGGACGACGGCTCCGCAAGGAGGCGACGGGCGGAGGCTTACGCCCTCGACCTCCTGGCGCGTCGGCCGCGCACGGTGCGCGAGATGAGGCGCAGGTTGGCGGCCCGGGGCTACGACGAGAAGACCGTCACGGACCTCGTGACCAGGATGATGCGCCTGGGCTACCTCGACGACCGGAGGTTCGTCGAGTTCTGGATCGAGCAGCGGACGCGCTGCCGTCCGAGCGGTCCGGCCCTGCTGAGGCATGAGCTCCTGCAGCGCGGTGTCGACGCCGAGGTGGTGCGCGAGGTCCTGGCCGCCAGGATGACGCCAGAGCTCGAGACGGACCTGGCCGTCGAGGCGGCGCGGAAAAGGGCCGGCGCCGGCCCTCCGGACGGGTCGGACGCCCGCGCCAAGCGGCGACTGTGGGATTTCCTCCGGCGGCGCGGCTTCAGTGCCGCCGCGTGTCAGGCGGCCATGAAGGTGGTCTTCGGTCCCGTGGAGGGGCTCGACGACGGCCCCGACGACCCTGAAGGGGCCGACGCTTGACATACGGCACGTCCGTGCTTAGAATTTTCCAAGGGATAAGGCTTGTCAGGTCCAGCTACCACCGCGTTTGAGTATAGATCGACCGCAAGTTCAGCGCCTTTGCCCATAGGGGCTCCGAAACGGGCGAAAGTACGGCCGGCACGCTAGGCTCGAGGCCGTCGCTGTTGGTCCGGAGGGGTCGTCCAACAGGCGTCTGCGCTTCAAGCGGTTCGTAGCTGCTTTCAGGAGCCGACTCCCGTCGGCTCCTGTTCCATATCAGGAAGGATGAAGGTGAACATGACCATAGTGACGACCATCGTCGTTGCCATCGTCGCCCTGGTCGTCGGCGTGGCTGCCGGCTACGCGGGGCGGCGTCTGGTGGCCGAAGGGAAGATAGCCTCGGCCGAGGAAGCGGCCAGGCGCATCCTCGAGGAGTCCAGACGTGAAGCGGAGCGGATAAAGCGAGAGGCGCGGGTCGAGGCCAAGGAGGAGGCCATCCGGCTCAAGAGCGAGGCGGAAAGGGAAGTCCGGGACCGTCGCAACGAGATGCAGGCCCGAGAGAGGCGCCTGGCCCAGCGCGAGGAGGCTCTCGACCGTAAGGGCGAGAACCTGGAGAAGAAGGAAGAGGTTCTTCGCCGACGCGAGAGGGAGATCGAGAGGCTTCAAGCCGAAGTCGACGAGCTGAAGGCCAAACAGCTGGCCGAGCTCGAACGCGTCTCAGGACTCGAACGCGAGGAAGCCAAGGCCATCCTGATGAAAAGGGTGGAGGAGGAGAGCCGACGGGACGCGGCCGCACTGGTCCGTGAGATCGAGACGCGGGCCAGGGAAGAAGGTGAGAAGAGGGCCCGCGAGGTCCTGTCCCTCGCCATCCAGCGGTGCGCCGCCGACCACGTCGCCGAGACGACCGTCTCGGTCGTCGCTCTGCCGAACGACGAGATGAAGGGCCGCATCATCGGGCGTGAGGGGCGGAACATCCGGGCCTTCGAGACCCTCACCGGCGTGGACCTCATCATCGACGACACTCCGGAGGCGGTCATCCTCTCGGCCTTCGACCCGGTGCGACGTGAGATCGCCCGGGTGGCTCTCGAGAGGCTCATCATCGACGGGCGCATCCACCCCGCCCGTATCGAGGAGACGGTGGAGAAGGCCAGGAAGGAGGTCGAGGCCCTCATCCGCGAGGAGGGCGAACAGGCCGCCTTCGAGGCCGGGGTGTCCGGGCTGCACCCGGAACTGGTGAAGCTCCTCGGACGCCTGCGCTTCCGGTCGAGCTACGGGCAGAACGTCCTCCGTCACAGCCTCGAGGTCGCCCACCTGGCCGGGATGATGGCCTCCGAGCTCGGGGCCAACGTGGCTGTGGCCAAGCGGGCCGGGCTCATCCACGACATCGGTAAGGCTGTGGACCACCAGGTGGAGGGGACGCACACGCAGATAGGGGTCGAACTGGCCAGGAAGTACCGGGAGTCCAAAGAGGTGCTGCAGGCCATCGAGGCGCACCATGGCGACGTGGAGCCGGCTTCGGTGGAGGCGGTCCTCGTCGCGGCGGCGGACGCGATCTCCGCCGCCAGGCCGGGGGCGAGGCGTGAGACCCTCGAGGCCTATATCAAGCGGCTCGAGAAGCTCGAGGAGATAGCCGACTCCTTCGAGGGGGTCGACAAGGCCTACGCCATCCAGGCCGGACGCGAGGTGCGCATCATCGTCAAGCCGGAGAAGGTCGACGACCTTACGGCGGCCCGCCTGGCCAAGGACATCGTCAACCGCATCGAGAGCGAGCTGGAGTATCCCGGGCAGATCAGGGTGACGGTGATCCGCGAGACCAGGGCCGTCGAGACGGCGAAGTGAGGGGCCCGAAGTGGGTCTCTGAAAGGGCCGGCCCCCCGGCGGTTTCGGACCGGGCGAGGAGGAGCCGGGAGCGGGAGGATTCGCCCGGAGGGTGAAGAATGCTAGCGCAATCTTCGACATTTGAAGGGGGTCTGCCGTCGGTGGGCAAAAGGGGCACGAGCCGCCCCTCTCCGACCGCCTCAGACGTTTCGGCACAGCCGTACCAGGGAAGTTCCGTCGGTCTTTTCGTGTCGATCCTTGTCCGCTACCCCGAGGTCGCCAGTGTCACCTACTGCCGCGATTCGCACAGCCTCAGGCTCACCTTCCTCCTCAGGGAAAGCCTCTCTGAAGAGCGGTCGGCCGCGTGGCGGTCCCTGCTCGAGAAGTCCGTCAGGGCCTACACCGCCCTGACAGGGCGCACCGTGCGCCTGTTCGACGTCCAGGTCAAAGTCAAGGGAACGGTGACCGTCATCGAGATGTGGCGCGATGTCGACTCTCTCACCCAAGGCGAGCTGTCCGTCGTCCTGAGCTGTGCCGCCGAAACCTTCGGCGACCGCCTGGTCGTCGACCAGGTGCCCCACATCGAGATGGACGAGCTGGCCGCGCAGGAGGAGATCATCGAAGAGATGCTGGAGGACCTCCGGGAGTCCCGTCACCAACCCAGTCTCATCGCCTTCCGTGAGGAAGGCCGGGTCCTGGTCTACAACCAATGAGAATCCTCGCCATCGGCGATATCGTCGGCCGTCCCGGCCGGCGCGCCGTCGCCGCCTATCTCCCGGAGCTCCGGCGGCGTCTCGCCCCGGACTTCATCCTTGCCAACGCCGAGAACGCCGCCGGAGGCATCGGAATCACGAAGGACACAGGCCTCGAGCTCCTCGAGCTGGGTATAGACCTTCTCACGATGGGCAACCACGCCTGGGGGAAGAAGGAGGCCTACGCGTTCCTGGAGGAGGAGGCACGCGTCATCCGCCCGGCCAACTACCCCGAAGGTGCACCCGGGAGAGGCTGGGCTGTGCACAGGTCCCGGTCCGGAGTGCCCGTGGCGGTCATGAACCTGGGTGGGCGTGTGTTCTTCACCACGGACCTCGACTGTCCGTTCAGGACCGCGGAGCGGGTCCTCGAGGCCATAGGCGATGGGGCCCGCGTGGTTCTCGTCGATTTTCACGCCGAGGCGACATCGGAGAAGATCGCCCTCGCGCACTTCCTGGACGGGCGCGTCAGCGCCGTCTTCGGGACCCATACCCACGTGCAGACCGCCGACGCCAGGGTGCTCCCCGGAGGCACCGCTTTCATGACCGACCTCGGCATGACCGGACCCCGCGACTCGGTCATCGGCATCAAGAAAAAGATCGTCATCGAGCGTTTCCTGACCCAGCTCCCTTCGAAGTTCGAGGTGGCCTCCGGCCCGACCGAGCTCTGCGGCGCACTCTTCGACATCGACGAGGCGACGGGTCTGGCGCGCTCGGTCGAACCGGTCCGCGTGGCGGACTGAGCCGGCACCTTCCGCCCTGTCAGGCCTATCCTTCGGCCTTCCCTGCCGCTTGAAGTTCAAAAATATTGCGGCTACTTACAGGAATGCGACACATGGAGACAGAATCGATTCGCCTGCGTTGCGGCCCCATGACAACGCAAGAGCAACGGTGGCTGTGACTAGGGAGGAGCGGCGATGGAAGTTCTCAAGGTCTCGTCCAAGTCCAAGCCCAACGCGGTAGCCGGGGCCCTCGCCGGGGTCCTGCGGGAAAAGGGAGCGGCTGAAATCCAGGCGATTGGGGCCGGGGCGCTGAACCAGGCCATCAAGGCCGTGGCCATCGCCCGCGGCTTCGTCGCGCCCGGCGGCATGGACATCATCTGCATCCCCGCCTTCACGGACGTGGAGATCAACGGGGAGCGGCGCACGGCCATAAAGCTGACCATAGAGCCAAGGTAGCCGCCTGGGCCACAGCGACCCTTCCCGCCCGAGGCGACCGTCGGGGGCGTCGCCCTGACGCCCGGGACGGTCGTTTTCGCTTCGGGGTCGAGACCCGGCCGGGCAGGTTTTGTGCCTTCACCGAAGAAAACCGCACTGGCCGGCCCCTTCCCGGCCGTCGCCATCAAATCGGAGGAGGGTTCGTCGTGGACTTCGCCCTGTCTGAAGAGCACCGCATGGTCCAGCGTATCGCCCGCGAGTTCGCCGAGAAGGAAGTGGCCCCGCACATCCGTGAGAACGACGAGAAGGGCTTCTTCGACCGGCGTCTCCTCGACCGGATGGGTGAGCTGGGTCTTCTGGGAATGTGCCTCCCCGAGAAGTACGGCGGCGGAGGCCTGGACTACATCAGCCTGGCTGTCGCTTCGGAGGAGCTCGAGAGGGTGGACACCTCCCTGCGGGTCGTCCTGTCGGTCCACATCGGGCTGTGCAGTCTCGGCATCCTGCAGTGGGGGACAGAGGACCAGCGGAAGCGCTATCTCCCCGACCTGGCTCAAGGGCGCCGCATCGGGGCTTTCGGCCTGACCGAGCCCAACGCGGGCAGTGACGTGGCCGCCCTCGAGGCGACCGCCGTCAGGGACGGAGACGAGTATGTCCTGAACGGTGAGAAGACCTGGATATCCCTTGCCGACGTGGCCGACACCTTCCTCGTCTTCGCCTACACGGACAAGTCCAAGCGACACCGGGGAATCTCGGCCTTCATCGTCGAGCGCGGTTTCAAGGGCTTCTCCTCGAGCAGCATCCACGGGAAGCTGGGCGTGCGGGCGGGGAACACCGGCTCGCTGGTGCTCGAGGACTGCCGGGTGCCGGCGGCCAACCTGCTCGGTGAGGAAGGGGAAGGGTTCAAGATCGCCATGTCGTGCCTTGACAACGGCCGGTTCACCGTGGCCGCCGGGGCGGTAGGACTGATCCAGGCCTGTATCGACGCGAGTGTGAAGTACGCCAACGAGCGCCGGACCTTCGGTGTGCCCCTGGCAGAGCACCAGCTGGTGCAGAGGATGATCGCCCACATGGTGCGCGACTGCGAGGCCTGCCGGCTCCTGGTCTACCGGGCCGGATGGCTGAAGAACCGCGGAGAGCGCAACACCCGGGAGACCGCCCTGGCCAAGTGGGCGGCCACAGAGGCATCGTTCAGAGCGGCTTCCGACGCGGTCCAGATCCACGGGGCCTACGGGTACTGCAACGAGTACCCCGTGGAGAGGTTCCTCCGCAACTCCAAGGGAGCCGTCATCTACGAGGGGTCGCGCGAGATCCTGGAGATCATGGTCGGCCAGTACGCTCTCGGTCTCCGGCGGGACAAGCCCATCAGGAGGACCTTGCCCGGCTGGCCCTACGAGGAGGAGGGCGGAGCGGGGGCATGAGCCCTGTCGTCTTCATGCAGGGGAACGAGGCCGTCGTCGAGGGGGCCCTCGCCGCCGGCGCGCGTTTCTACGCCGGCTACCCCATCACTCCATCGTCGGAGATAGCGGAGCTGGCCTCCAGACGCCTGCCCGCCGTGGGCGGGGTGTACCTCCAGATGGAAGACGAGATAGCCAGCATAGGCGCTGTCATCGGCGCCTCGCTGGCCGGGGCGAAGGCCTTCACCGCGACGAGCGGACCGGGTTTCTCCCTGATGCAGGAGAACATCGGCCTGGCCGTCATGCTCGAGGTCCCGTGTGTGGTCGTGAACGTCATGCGGAGCGGACCCAGCACGGGCCTGGCGACAAAGCCGGCCCAGGCCGACGTCATGCAGGCCCGTTGGGGCACGCACGGCGACCACCCGGCCGTGGCCCTCGCCCCGTGGAGCGTCCAGGAGTGCTTCAGCCTGACCGTGGCCGCCTTCAACGCCGCCGAGAGACTGAGGACGCCCGTGTTCCTCCTCAGTGACGAGATCATCGGCCGCATGAGGGAGGGGGTCACCCTGCCCGAGCCCGGGTCTCTCGAGCTCGTGGAGAGACCGGCGCCCACGGGACCCGCCGCCGAGTACCGCCCCTACCGCCCCGGCCCGGACGGGGTTCCTCCCTTGGCGGCCTTCGGCGGCCCCTATGTCTTCCACGCCACGAGCTCGATGCATGACGAGATGGGCGTCTCCGCCAATGACGCCGCCACGGCGGCCTCGGTCATCTCCCGTCTCGTGGCGAAGAGCCGCTTTGCTCTCGACTTCCTGCCGGGACCCGAGGTGGTGCGTTCAGCGGAGACGGGCCGAGGGTGCAGGCCCGGCGAGCCGGTCCTCCTCGTGGCCTTCGGCTCGAGCGCCCGCTCGGCCCGGCAAGTCATGCTCGACCACCCTGACCACCCCATGACCCTGTTCCGCCCCAGGTGCCTGTGGCCGTTCCCCGAGAAGGAGCTCTCGGCCCTCCTCGCGGACCACGGAGCGGTGGTCGTGGCCGAGATGAACACGGGCCAGCTGCTCCTGGAGGTCGAGAGGGTCGCGGCCGGCCGGGTACCGGTCGCCGCCGCGCTCCGCTCCGACGGTGAAATCATCACCCCCGAGCAGATATGGGAGACCGTGCGGGAGGTCGCCCGGCGCCCGAGACCGGCGGCACAGGCTCTCGGCTGGAAGGAGGGCGGGCGGTGAGCCGCACCTATCTAGACTACCTCAACGAGAAGGCCATGCCCCACATGTGGTGCCCGGGCTGCGGCAACGGGAACATCCTGAAGGCCCTGCTCGCAGCTTTCGCTGCCCTCGACCTCGACCCGCGGAAGACGGTCGTCGTCACGGGGATCGGCTGCTGGGGGAAGGCGGACGACTACGTGACCACCAACGCCGTCCACGGCACGCACGGACGGGCCCTGGCCCTGGCGACGGGAATCAAGGCCTACCGCCCGGACCTGACCGTGGTGGCCCTCATGGGTGACGGGGACTGCGCCACCATCGGGGGGAACCATTTCATCCACGCCGCGCGCCGCAACGTGGGGATAACCGCCGTGGTGGCCAACAACCACAACTACGGCATGACCGGGGGCCAGTTCTCGGCGACCACGCCCGCCGGCAGCCGGACGAGCACCTCTCCCTACGGGCACGCGGAGGAGGCGTTCGACCTCTGCGAGCTGGCCAGGGCCGCCGGAGCCAACTACGTGGCACGGACGACGGTGTGCCACTACAGGCAGATGGAGAAGCTCATCACCGAGGCACTGGCCGGGGAAGGCTTCTCCCTGGTGGAGGTGATGACGCCGTGCCCGACCTACTTCGGGCGGCTGAACCGGCGGGGCGGGCCCCCGGAGATGTGGCGGAGCCTGAAGGAAGAGCCCGGGCTTCGGACCGGGTGCCTGGTGAAGGCGTCCAGGCCTTCCTTCGAGGCCCGCTACGCGGAGATCCAGAAGGCCGCCCGGGCCCTGACGGGAGAGGAGCGTGACCCCGATGCCCGGTGAGACGATGGAGAGTGCGGCCGGCGCCACAGGGGCCGTGCGGGGACGTCATGAGGTCCTCCTGGCCGGAGAAGGGGGCCAGGGGATGGTCCTGGCGGGTGTGGTCCTAGCCGAAGGCGCCGTCCTCCAGGGACTCCGAGCCGTGCAGTCGCAGTGGGTCCTGGGGTCGGCGGCCAGAGGCAGCCTCGCCCGCTCCGAGGTCGTCCTGAGCGACGGGGAGATCGCCTTCCCGCGCGTGAGAGCGGCCGGGGTCCTGCTCGCCCTGACCCAGACGGCTCTGGACCGGAGCCTTCCCCTGCTGGCTCCGGAGGCGACGGTCATCCTGGACGAGGACGGCGTCAGGGAGCTTGCCGGGCTCGGTCCGGACCACCGGGTCCGGCGCCTGCCCATCGTCCGGACGGCTTCGAGGCTGGGTTTCCGCCGCTCCATGAACATGTACGCCCTCGGGGTGCTGGTCTCCGAGACCGGGGTCCTGGACCACGCCAGCGTGGAGAGGGCCATAAGGAAGAAGTTCGGGGCGAAGGCTCCGCCCAACCTGGAGGCCTTCCGAGCCGGGAGCGGGGGAGGCCCGGATTGAGCTCCGTCGCGCTCGAAGAAGCTCTCGAGCTCCACCGGCGGGTGCCGGTCGTCGACGCCCACTGCGACACTCTGACGAAGCTGTCGCCTGACGAACGCCTGGCCTCACGCCTTCCCGGGACTCATGTCGACCTCCCCCGGCTCCGGGAGGCCGGTGTCTCCGGGCAGTTCTTCGCCTGCTGGATATCTCCCGACCATTCCGCTCACCGCGGGCTCGAACGGGCCGCCGAACTCATCGACAGGTTCTACCGCGAAGCCGACGCATCGTGCGGTCTCCTGGTCCCCGTCACCGGAGCGGAAGGGGTGCGCCGGTGTCACGAGGAGGGCCGGGTGGCCGGGATACTCACCGTGGAGGGAGGGGACGCTCTCCAGGGCAACCTGGCCATGGTCTCGGTCCTTCACCGGCTGGGAGTCCGCTCCATCACCCTCACCTGGAACCACCGGAACGCCATCGCCGACGGGGTGGCCGACGCCAGGACCGGCGGCGGGCTCACCAGCTTCGGGGTCGAGGTCGTGAGGGAGATGACCCGACTGGGGATGCTGATCGACGTCTCGCACCTGTCCGAGGCCGGTTTCTGGGACGTCCTCGCCGTGGCGGAGGGGCCCGTGGCGGCGACCCATTCCAACGCCAGGGCGGTCTCGGACCACCCCCGGAACCTCACCGACGAGCAGATACGGGCCCTCGCCGCCGGGGGCGGCGTGATGGGACTGAACCTCGCCCCCGCCTTCCTGCGGGCCGAAGGGCAGGGTGCGGCCACGCTGGACGACGTCCTGCGTCACATAGACCACGTCGTCGAGCTCGTGGGACCGGACCACCTCGGCCTGGGGCTCGAC
The DNA here is from genome assembly GCA_913063835.1 of uncultured Eubacteriales bacterium. Lineage (GTDB taxonomy): Bacteria > Bacillota > Sulfobacillia > UBA995 > UBA9673 > UBA9673. The sequence continues at coordinate 28,257 of CAJXZV010000004.1, read as the reverse complement.
CTGGACGGCATCAGCTCCACGCCCGAGGGGATCGAAGACATCACCGGCCTGCCCTTGCTCACGCAGGCGCTCCTCGAGCGCGGGTACCCGGAGGAGAGCGTCGCGGCCATCCTCGGAGGCAACTTCCTGAGGCTGATGGAGGAGGTCGGCATGGTTTGACCGGCCGTGAGGTCACCAGCGGCGGGCCGGGCCGGGCCGACCTCCACGTCCATACGACCGCTTCAGACGGGACCCTCGCCCCCGCGCAGGTCGTGGACATCGCCGCGGCCCGCGGTCTGGCGGCGGTGGGTATCGCCGACCACGACACGGTCGCCGGGGTCGGGCCGGCCCTGCTCAGGGTAAGAGAAAGGGGGCGGACCGCCCCCGTCGTCGTGCCCGGCGTGGAGATCAACACGGACCACGGGGACGGTGAGGTCCACGTCCTCGGCTACTTCATCGACTGGGACAGCCCGGACCTCGCCGCCACCTTGGAGCGGCTGCGCAGCGGGAGACTGGCCCGGGTGGAGCGAATCGTGAGGAAGCTCGGGCGGCTCCGCATGCCGCTCTCGATGGAAAGGATTGTTTCGCTTTGCGAAGAAGGCTCGGTCGGCCGACCCCACGTCGCCCGGGCGATGGTGGAGGCCGGGTACGTCTCCTCGGTGCGTGAGGCGTTCGAGAGATACCTCGCCCGGGGACGCCCGGCCTACGTCCAGCGGGACAGGTTCACCCCCGTCGAGGCCGTCCAGGCCGTGCGCAGGGCGGGAGGGGTCGCGGTCCTGGCCCACCCGGGCCTGGACGCGGACCTCGGCCTCATCGACGAACTGGTCGAGGCCGGTCTGCAAGGCCTCGAGGTCTACCATCCGGACCACGACCGGAGGTTGGAGAGGTTCTACCTGAAGGTGGCGCTCGAGCGGGGCCTCGTGGTCACCGGCGGGTCGGACAGCCACGGGCCCGGGGGCGTGCACGGGGGAGATATCGGTTCACGGACGGTGGACTACAGCGCCGTGATCGAGCTCAAGCGGCGCCGGGAAAGGAGGAAGACGACAGGAGATGCGCTTCGAACATGACCGATGGCGGGAACTGAGCTCAAGGGCCCTCGACTATCTCCGCCGCAAGGTGGACTATGCCGACATCCGCTTCGTCTCACGCCGCGGTGAGAGGGTCAAGGTGAAGAACGGGACGGTCGAAGGGGTGACGACCTCTTCGGAGACCGGGTTCGGCGTGAGGGTGCTGCGCGACGGTGCCTGGGGGTTCGCCTCGAGCTCGACCCCGACCCTCGAGGAGGTGCTGGCCGTGGCCGACCGGGCCGTGGCCATCGCCAAGGCCTCCGGCATGGTCGGAGGACACGGGGCCGAGCTCTCGCCGGTGGAGCCTGTCGAGGACGCCTGGAAATCACCCTATAAGGAAGACCCCTTCGAAGTGAAGCTCGAGGACAAGCTCGAGGTCCTTCTGGAGGCGGAGAAGCTCGTCCGGAAGGGCGGGGGCCCCAGCGTGAGGGTGGCCGAGGCCGGGACGGAGGCCCGCCGTGAGGAGAAGTCGTTCGCGAGCACGGAGGGGTCTTACATCGAGCAGGAGATAACCGAGTGCGGGGCCGGTATCGCCGCCTACGCCGTGGGGACCGGGGACATGCAGCGCCGCACCTACCCCAACGGCGACCGGCAGCTTTCCGGCTGCTACGGCTGGGAGGCCGTCAAGGAGGCGAAGCTGGCCGACAACGCGGAGAGGGTCGGCCGCGAGGCCGCACAGCTCCTCGAAGCCGAGCCCTGCCCGTCCGGAGTGACCGACGTCATCCTCGACAGCACGCAGATGGTGCTGCAGATCCACGAGTCCTGCGGCCACCCGACAGAGCTCGACCGGGTCTTCGGGACGGAGGCCGGCTACGCGGGGACGAGCTTCCTGACCCCGGACAAGCTCGGTAAGCTCCGGTACGGTTCGGAGGAGGTGACCCTGGTCGCCGATGCGACCGTCCCGCACGGCCTGGGGACCTTCAAGTACGACGACGAGGGGGTCCCGGGACAGAGGACGGTCCTGGTCGACAAGGGCCTCTTCGTGAACTACCAGACCTCGAGGGAGACCGCGGCCCGCCTGGGTCAGAAGTCCAACGGGACGATGAGAGCGGACGGCTGGAACCGCCCGCCGATCATCCGCATGACCAACATCAACCTCGAGCCGGGCGACTGGACGCTCGACGAGATGATAAAGGACACCAAAGACGGAGTCCTGATGGCCGTGAACCGGAGCTGGAGCATCGACGACCGGCGCCTGAACTTCCAGTTCGGAACGGAGATCGGCTGGGAGATCAAGGACGGGTCGCTCGGCCGGATGGTGAAGAACCCGAACTACACGGGCATCACGCCCGAGTTCTGGGCCAGCTGTGACGCGGTCGGCGACAAGCGCCACTGGAAGCTCTGGGGCACACCGAACTGCGGGAAGGGCGAGCCTCCGCAGACGGCCCACGTCGGCCACGGCTCGGCGCCGGCCCGGTTCCGCAGGGTGAGGGTGGGTGTCGGCAGGTGATCACCAGGGAACGCGTTCTGGAGGTGCTCGACAAGTGCCTGCGCTACTCGCAGGCCGACCAGGCCGAGGTCGTGGTCCTGGGGGGAGACACCTATCTCACCCGCTACGCCACGAACTACATCCACCAGAACACGGCCGAGAGCAACGCCCACGTCTACGTCAGGACGGTCTTTGGAAAGAAGGTCGGCCTGGCGACGACCAACGCTCTTGACGACGAGTCGCTCAGGGCCACCGTCCGCCTCAGTGAGGACACCGCCCGGGTCCAGCCCGACCTCGCCGATTTCGTCAGCCTCCCCGGTCCGGAGCCCGGCGACGAGGACGACTTGGTCGCGGCCGGCCCGGCCTACGCCGAACGCACGGCCTCCTTCACGGCCGACGAACGCGCGGAGGCCGTCGGCCGCATCACGGCCCTGTCGCGCCGGGAGGGCTTCGAGGCCGCCGGGGCCTTCCAGACCGGGGTCTTCATGGTCGGTGTGGCCAACTCCCTGGGCGTGCGCCGATACGCCGAGACGACCAGGGCTTCCCTGACGGCCATCGTCATGGGGCCGACGGGGTCGGGCTACGCGGACGACCTTTCCGTCGACGCGGGGGCCATCGACCCCGAGCGGGTGGCCGAGGTCGCGGTGAAGAAGTGCCGGGACAGCCAGGACCCGGTGGCGGTCGAGCCGGGGGAGTACGAGGTGGTCCTCGAGCCGGCGGCCGTCGCGGACATGGTCACCTTCCTGGGGTACCTGGGGCTGGGGGCTCTCGCCTTCCAGGAGGGCCGGAGCTTCGCCAGCGGGAACATCGGCAAGCCCGTCACCGGGGAGCAGTTCACCCTCTGGGACGACGGCACCGACCCCGCCGGCCTGCCCTTCCCGTTCGACTTCGAGGGGGTCAGGCGCCGCAAGGTCATGCTCATCGAAGACGGCGTGGTCAAGAACGTCGTCTATGACTCCTATACGGCGGGGAGGGAAGAGGGTAAGACCTCGACCGGGCACGCTCTGCCGCCGGACCTGCGCTACGGTCCCCTGCCGCTGAACATGTTCGTCAAGACCGGGGACGCCACGCTCGAGGAGATGATCGCCTCCACCAAGCGGGGTCTTCTCGTGACGAGGTTCCACTACACCAACCCGCTCCACCCGGTCCTGACCCTCATCACGGGCATGACCCGCGACGGGACCTTCCTCATCGAGAACGGGAAGGTCAAGGGCCCGGTCAAGAACATGAGATTCACCCAGGGCATCCTGCCGGCCTTCGCCGCCATCGAGGCTGTCTCGAAAGAAGCCAGGCTCTGCGACATGTTCGGCCTGGGCGCGGTCTCAGCTCCGGCGATGAAGATATCGAGCTTCACCTTCACCGGCCAGACCCAGTTCTAGCCTTTCGGGCCTCTGCGGCCTGTGCGGCGCTGCCGGGGGCCGGCTGGAGGTTCGGGCCCGGGCACCGCTGGAGGGCCCGGGCGGGGGAGAGCCCGGGGGCTCGAGAACCTCTCGGGACCCTACCCCGCCCGGGCCTCTCGGCGACTGCGGCTCCCCCGCCGCCCGCAGCGGGAGAATATGGCCTCCGTGCCAGGCCTATAATAGGTCCATGAGCACAAGACCCCTGCGGGAGGTAGCGAGATGAAGGCCCTCCCTCTCGGCGGCCGGGCCCGAACGCAGGTCCCCCCTGACGACTTCGAGGTCGAGGAGCTCCGCGAGCGAATCGTCGACCTCGAGGCGCGCATCCGCGCCCTGGCCCTCTCAAGGCGGGTCCTCATCACTCTTCTCCTCTCCGCGGACAGGCGGAGAAGGATGGAGGTGGCCAGGCTCAAGGGCGAGATCGAGAAGTTGCGAGACCGCAACCGCCGCTACGCCCGGGCCCTCACGGCCCGCCGGGTGGTCATCACCCGCCTCCGACAGCGCCTGGAGGAGGTCGCGGGCTCCGAAGGCTGACCGGGTCTGGCACCGTCTCAAGTGGCAGCTCACAGCCTCTCCACCCTCGGATTCGGACAAGGATTCGGTGCCCGGAGGCGGAATCGTCCCGGCGGAGGTTCTCCATGACCGCCTCTTTCGGCACCGTCCCGACCGTCGACCTGAACTCGGACCTCGGCGAGAGCTTCGGGGTCTGGCGGCTCGGCCAGGACGAAGAGATGATGACCCACATCACGTCGGCCAACATCGCCTGCGGGTTCCACGCGGGTGACCCCGGGGTGATGCGGCGGACCGTGCGTCTCGCGAGGCTCAAGGGGCTGGCCGTCGGCGCACACCCCGGCTACCGCGACCTGGCCGGCTTCGGGCGCAGGGCCATCAAGCTCCCGCCGGAGGAGATCGTCGACATGCTCATCTACCAGATCGGCGCTCTTCAGGCCATCGCCAGGGCGGAAGGTGTCAGGGTCTCCTACGTGAAGCCGCACGGCGCCCTCTACAACCTCGCCCAGCGCGACCCTCAGGCGGCCGGGGCCGTCGCCGAGGCGGTGCGGCTGGCGGCTGAAGGAACACCGCGGCTGGCCCTCGTCGGGCCTCCCGCCTCCGCCCTGGCCGAGGCGGCCGAGGCGGCCGGGGTCCGCTTCATCGCCGAAGGTTACGCCGACCGCGCCTACGGACCGGACGGGAGACTGGCCCCACGCGGGTCACCGGGGGCCGTGCTCACAGACCCGAACGAAGTGGCGGCCAGAGCGGTCGACATCGCCCTGCGGGGCGAGGTCCGGGCCACTGACGGAGGCCGCCTGGAGCTGCGGGTCCAGACCATCTGCCTCCACGGAGACACCCCCGGCGCGGCCGCCCTGGCCGCGGCCGTGCGGCGGGCCCTGGACGAGGCCGGGGTCCGGGTGGCGGCCTTTGCCTGAGGCCGGGGGCTGTCTCTCGTGCCGGCCGGTGGGCGACAGGCACATCCTGATTGTGCTCGGTCGGGACGTGAGCCGTGGGACGAACGAGCTCGTCCGGCTCACGCAGGCCGTCCTCGAGACCACGGGTCATCCCGCGCTGCGCGAGACGACACCGGCCTTCTCGTCCCTCCTCGTACGGTACGACCCCCTTCAGACTGACTACGGGTCCTTCGCCCGCACGTGCCTGGAGGCCGCCCTTGCGGCGCGGCGGCGCCGGGCCGCCCTCCCCGGCGCCGGTGAGAGGGTGCGCTACGACAGGGAAGGCGGCCCGGCTCCGGCCGGGGCCGGGACAGAAGAGGTCGTCGTGCCGGTGGTCTACGGGGGCGAGTGGGGGCCTGACCTCGAGGATGTGGCGCGACACGTCGGCCTCGCTCCCGAGGAGGTCGTCCGCAGACACACCGCCCGGGAGTACTACGTGTCGATGGTCGGCTTCGCTCCTGGCTTCACCTACCTGGGGGGACTTGACCCCTCGCTGGAGACCCCCCGGCTGGAGGCCCCCAGGCCCCGCGTCCCGGCCGGGTCGGTGGGCATCGCCGGCCGGCAGACGGGCATCTACCCCGCCGACCTCCCGGGCGGCTGGAGGATAATCGGGCGGACTCCGCTCAGGCTGTGGCGGCCGGAGGCGGCCGACCCCTGCCTCCTCCGCCCCGGCCGCCTGGTGCGCTTCGCGGACGCCGGCCCGGGAGCCGCGGGCTGGGCGAAGGCCCTGAGGGCCGCCCGGGAGGTCGAACGGGAGGTGGACCTCCAGGGCCGCCGGAGCGTGGCGGGAGGAGAAGAGCCCGACCGACAGGGGCGGGCGAAGATGGCGGTGGCCGTCATCAGGGACCCCGGACCGCTGACGACGGTCCAGGACGCGGGGCGGTGGGGGTTGAGCGCGCTCGGGCTCCCGGAGAGCGGCCCCCTCGACTGGCCGTCCTTTCGGGAGGCGAATCTCGCCGTCGGGAACAGGCCCGACTCCGCCGGACTCGAGACCTCCTACGCCGGGCTCAAGGTCGAGTTCACCAGGCCCGTCCGGGTCGCGGTGAGCCGCGGGGCGAGAGCGCTGGTCGGAGGCACGCCTCTGCCGTGCGGCCGGGCGGTGACGGTCAGAGCCGGAGACGTGCTGGAGTTCGGGGCCGGAGCGAGCCCCTGGAACTATCTGGCCCTGGCCGGCGGCATCGCCTGTCCACCGGTCCTGGGGAGCCGGGCGACCTACGCCGGAGCCGGGTCCGCACGAGCCGCCGGCAGACCCCTGGCGAAGGGGGACGTCGTCGAGGTCTTCGCTTCACCGGAGGCCGGGCCCCGGCCCGCCGTTCCGGCCGGTCCGCCGTTGGTGGAGCGCCTGGAATGCGTCACCGTGCGGGCCGTCCCGGGGCCGAACGACGACGCCTTCGGCCCGGCGGCGGTCGAGGAGTTCTTCTCCCGGGAATGGCGGGTGGAGACATCCAGCGACCGCCGCGCGTGCGTGCTCGGAGGACCCGCCGTAGCCGCCCCTCCGGCCACGGCCGTTTCCAGCGGCACGCCGGCCGGCCTGGTGCAGGTCCCGCCGTCGGGAAGGCCGGTGGTCCTCCTGGCCGACCACCAGACCACAGGGGGCTACGCGGCGATAGCCACGGTCATAGGGCCCGACCTGCCTCTTCTCGCCCGGGTCTGGCCGGGAGGAAGGGTCCGCTTCCAGGCCGTCACGGTCGAGGAGGCCCACCAGGTGTGGCGGTCGATGCCAGTGGACATGGCGGGCGGGTGGCCGGGCAACCGCGGCGGGGCAGGCCGGGGAAGGCTTGTCCTCATTCTGGGCGTGCCGGACGGGAGCCGGCTGGTCGCCGTCGAACCGCTTCCGGAAGACCGCTGACCCGGAAGAAGACCACCGGCCGAGGGGCCGTCCCTCTATCCCCAGCCGCCGGTCCCGGCACGACCGGGTCCGGGAAGGTCGGGTCTTGTCGCGGCCGGAGAGCCCGGCGGCAGACCGCCCCCGCGCGAGAGCCGTTCCTCGGCGAGAGCTATCATCCGGCGAACCATCTGCCCTCCGATCTGCCCGCCGAGGCGTCCTCCGACCGCACCGCACTCGCGGGTCGGCATGCTGGCCCATCCCAGGTGGCGCACCTTCTGGTCGAGTCCGAGCTCTTCCGCTATCTGCCATTTGAAGCGGTCGAGAAGCCGCCCGTAACTGACCGCGTCGGTTATGACCGGACCTGTCTCCGGCCGCCGGGCCACCCCGAACTCACGGGCGACCTCGAACTTGAACGTGTCGAGGGCCCACCGTGCGTCCGGGACGAGCGCCCGTCTCCGTCTTCCGGCCAACATGTCCACCTCCGAGGGCATATCGTCAAATCGTAGTATGAAGGCCGGCCCGAAGTCAGGATACATGACACTTTATAGGCGGAATGGCTTGACCATGGCGACCCGTGAAGACCTTGAGCCTCCTCCGGCCGGGGACTAACGCTCGCCGGCTCCGGGCGGGGTCGTGTCGGGCGCGGGTGGGCCAAGGGAGGCCGCCACGACGTTGGCCCAGAGCCCGGCCGCCCGTACGGCGGCTTCCTTGGGGATGAGTTCGGTGCCCATCTCGAGGAGTATGGCTCCGGGGTCCAGGTCCTGGTTGTAGTTCCCGCGGGCCACAAGGATGCCTCGCGTGAGGCCGGGATACAGGTCTTCCGCGACCGCCTTGAGGCGTCGGGCGGTGCCCAGGTTCGCCGAGACCATCGGATTGGCCCCACCGACGACGATGAGGACCCTCGCCGTGTGGACGCCGTCGATGGTCGTGAGGTAGGCGGCCGGCGGAGCCGCGTCGCGGTGCACGTCGAAGAGAAGGGTCGGCCCGAAGCGGAGGTTGCGGAGAACGGTGCGCCGGGAGCGGGGGTAGGCCCCGGCGTCGTGCGGGTCGTGCGCGGTGCGGTCGTGGACGACGGTGAACCCGGCGGTCGTAAGGCCTGCACTCAGGGCCTCACCGACGTCATAGATCCCCCCGTTCCCGGGGATCGACGAGACCCCGTCCGTCGGAACGTAGGACTCGTCGGAATGCGTGTGATAGATGACGATCACCTGCCTGGCCGTACCGAGGGGGACGGCCAGGTCGTGGGCCGGCCTGAGGGCCCGTCCCCGCGAGAGGGCGGCACCTGCCCACACGCGGGACCCGGCGAGCGAAGAGAAGCCCTGCGGCAGGGAGACCCCCGGCGGCACCGTCACCGTCTCGGCCGTGTCCCTCGTGACCCTGGTCACCCGGTGCCAGACGCCGGCCGGGTCGATGAAGAGGTCGCCGGGGGCGACGACCCTCGCGGTTTCCAGAAGGATGTTGCCGGCTTCGTCCACGAGGGTGTAGTAGCCCGAGACCCGCTCGGTCCCCGGCCTGGCGAGGATCCAGGTCAGGAGTCTGGAGAGGGACTCCGGCGGGCGGCCACCCAGGGACCACGCCGCCGACAGGGAGAGAAGGAGGAGCGCAACCGACACCGCGACCCCGACCCATATCGAGCGCCTGCGGTCAGACATGATGACGGGTCTCCCTCCGGGGCTAGTCGTCCCCGGCGGTAGCCGCGCGTATGCCCCGCGCGCTCCGGACTGGAGGGAAAGCCCGTGGACCGTAGAACGAAGTCAGGTTGGGAGGGGAGGACCCCGTGCCCGACGGGCGTGACTACTTCTACACCCTTCAGGAGATCTGCGTCCTTCTCAACCTCCTCCCGAACAGCTTCCGCCAGATCGCCCGCGAGTTCCCGGACCTCGTCCAGGTCCAGGAGGAGGTCAGGAAGGGCCGCACCGTCTTGGGCCTGCCGCAGCGCGACTTCGAGGTCCTACGGGCCATCGTCCAGATGCGCGGCAGGGGCCTGTCCGGTGATGAGATCCGGGAGGCCCTCCGCCGGGGAATCCCTTTGGAGGCCGAGACGGAGAGGTCCGACGCCGGGCAGGAACGCCCCGGGGAGGCGACGGCGGAGGGCCCGCGCGCGGCCGCGGCGCCTGCGTCCGGTCCGGCCTCTCTTGACGACGCGGTCGGACGGAGCCTCGTCGGGGACGCCTTCCAGGAGGGCGGCGGAAGTGAGGAGCCGGCCCACGGCGGCAACGGTCGGGTCGGAGACCTCGACGAGACCGCGGTGGCGGCCGACGACGTCCATACGGCCAACCGCCTGGCCGTCGAGAGGGCTCTGGCCGCGGAGATCGCCGCGCTCAAAGGAGAGCTCCTCAAGATGGACCAGCGCCGCCGGGAGGAGAGGGACAAGCTCCTGACGGCCCTCATGCGCACCCAGCGCGAGCTCCGGACTCTCCGCTACGAGGTCGGCCTCACCCTGTCGCGCCGGGAGAGGAAGAAGCGCCGGGGGTTCTGGGCCTGGCTCTTCGACCTCTGACCGTCGGGGACCGGCCCGGCACCGGCGGCCGGTCCGCCTCCCCGTTCAAGCCCAGACCTGCGAGACGTGGAGCACGCGGAAGCCGGCCTCCACGAGGTCGTCGACGATCGGCTTCGATTCGACGGTGTCAACCCGGAGGACGACGTCTCCGAACGGACGCCCCGGCTCGAAGGTCACGAGGCTGATGATGTTCACCCCGTGCCTCTTGACTATCTCGGTCACCTTGGCGAGCTGACCGACGCGTTCAGGCACGACCAGGGAGATCCTCGTGCCGGGCCTCTCCAGCCCCAGCATCTCCACGAAGACCTTGAAGAAGTCGGGCTCGGTGATGACCCCCACGACCCGGTCGTTCTCGTCGACGACCGGAAGCAGGTCGATCTCCTTCTGGTACATGATGCGTGCGGCTTCCTCGATGATCTCGTCTTCGCGGATGGTCAAGGGCTGGTCGGTCATCACCTCGGCGACCTTCGTCTCGCGGAGGTACTCCTCGGTGCGGTCGGTCTCGGCGAGGCGGGAGAGGATGTCCCACGTGGTGACGACCCCCACGACCTTGCCGTCGGCGACGACAGGCAGACCCTCGAAGCTTTTTTCCTTGACTATCGCATACACCTTGGCCAGAGAGTCTTCCGGCGAGACACAGACGTAGTCCCTGGACATTCTCGAACGGACGAACACGTCGGTCCAGCCTCCTTCCAGGCTCTCGAGGTGGGCGGTGAGCCGGTCCGGTCCCGTTCCCGGTCACCGGGTCGGGGCAGGCCCTGTGCTCAACTACGACGCCGGTCACGGGAAACCTCCACGCCGGGGGCGAGATCAGGGGAACCGGTCTCCCGCCGGCGCACCGACGGCGCGGGCGGGGGGGAGGGAGGAGGCACGGGAAGCCGAAAGACCAGGTGGAGCGGGGTGCGTGCCAAGGGGGCGACCTTTCGAGGGAGGGAGCGGCGATGGGCGGTTCGAGAGGTTCTTCGGACGGCGCCCCGGGTGTCTTCCGGCCGCCGCGGGTGGTGGAGAAGCCGTGGGGCAGGGAGCTCTGGTGGGCCGAGACAGAAGCCTATCTCGGGAAGGTGCTCGAGGTGCGGGCAGGGCACTGCCTCAGCCTGCAGTACCACCGGGAGAAGCTGGAGACCCTCTTCTTCTCGGGCGGCCGGGGACGCCTGACTCTGGGCGGAGCCGAACACGACATCCGGCCGGGCATGTCCGTGACCATCCCTCCGGGTGTCCGTCACCGCATCTCGGCCGAGACCGACCTCACCATCCTGGAGGTCTCCACCGCCCACCCGGACGATGTCGTGAGAGTGGAAGACGCCTACGGTCGGGAGGGCGGCCGGGAGGCGGACAGAGGATGACCCTGCTCGGAGCGCTGGACCTGGGCGGGACGAAGATCCTCGCCGGCGTCTTCGAGGCCGACGACCTAGACGTCGGGGAGCCGGCAGGTCTCACGGCGTGGCGCCCGGTGGGCCGGAGGCAGGTGAAGACCAGGGCCGAGGAAGGGCCGGAGGCGGTCGTGGCCCGGATGGCGGACCTTCTCAGGGACCTGGCGGGGTCGCGGACGGTCAGGGCCGTGGGCCTGGCGTCTCCCGGTCCGCTCGACACCCGGAGAGGCGTCATCATCCACGCCCCCAACCTCCACTGGCGTGACGTCCCGGTGGTCGAGCGCCTGGAGGGTCTCGTCGGCGCTCCGGTGTTCCTGGACAACGATGCCAACCTCGCCGCCCTGGCCGAGTGGTCGGTGCGCGACGGCCCCGACCCGCTTCTCCTCGCGACGGTCGGCACGGGCGTCGGCGGCGGCATCGTCATCGGAGGCGAGATCTTTCACGGCTTCCGCGACGCCGCGGGGGAGCTCGGCCACATCACCGTGGCGGCGGGGGGCGCTCCCGTCGAGTGCAACTGCGGCAACCGGGGGTGCCTGGAGACCGCGGCCTCGGGGTCCGCCCTCCAGAGACGGCTTCGGGAGCGCCTCGGCCGTGACGTGACGGCCGGCGAGCTCGCCCGGCTCCTCGCGGCCGGGGACCCTCGGGCCTTGGAGGCCGTCTCCGAGACGGCCCGCTGGCTGGGGGTCGGCCTCGCCGCCGCGGCCGCCCTGCTGGACCCGGAGGTCATCGTTGTCGGCGGCGGCGTGGCCGGGCTGGGGGAGCCTTTCCTCAGGGTCGTCCGCGAGGAGGTCCGGGCCAGGCTGATGCCCGCGTCCTGGCGCGGGAAGGGAGGGCCGCAGGTGGAGGCGGCCCGGCTCGGACGTGACGCCGCGCTGCTCGGAGCGGCGCTCCTCGCCCGGCGGCGCCTGGCCGTCGGCGGTCCGCACAACGGGAAGGACGGGAAGAGGGACCCGAGGAAGGGGGACCCGGCATGAAGGAGCCCGGCGCAGGCGGCGGCCCTGTGTCCGTCCACGTGGTCTGCCACACCCACTGGGACAGGGAGTGGTATCTCCCCTTCGAGAGCTTCCGGCTGAAACTCGTCGACATGGTGGACAGGCTCCTTGACATCCTGGAGGCCGAGCCGGAGTACAGGCACTTCCTGCTCGACGGCCAGACCGTGGTCGTCGAGGACTATCTCGAGTTCCGTCCTGAGAACGCCCGGCGCCTGCAGCGGCTGGCCGCTGACGGACGGCTCGGCCTGGGACCCTGGTACGTCCTCCCCGACGAGTTCCTCGTAGACGGTGAGGCGCTGGTGCGGAACCTCGCCCTCGGCCTGAGGAGCGCCGAGGCGGCCGGTGGAGCCATGAGGGTCGGTTACGTCCCCGACCAGTTCGGCCACACGGCCGACCTGCCCACCGTGCTGAGGGGGTTCGGCATGCGGGAGGCGTGTCTCTGGCGCGGCGTGGGGGAGGACGTCGAGGGCCATGCCTTCTTCTGGCGGGCGCCGTCGGGGGCGGAGGTCCTCGTCGGGTACCTGGCGACGAGCTATTCCAATGCCGCCGGCCTGCCGCCCGACCCTGCCGAGGCCGGCCGCCGCGTCAGGGAGGCGGTGGCCGAGCTGGAGCCCTTCGCCGCCGTGCCCGTGTATCTTCTCATGAACGGCTCCGACCACCTGCCCCCCCGCCCGGGCACGGGGCGGGCGCTGACTCTGGTCGACCGGGAGTGGGAAGGCGACCGTGTCCGGGTGTCAAGCCTTCCCGAGTACTTCGCCGAGCTGCGGAAGGCGCTGGGGGACGCTCTTCCCGGCGAGGTCCGGGCCGGAGGACGGCGGTCGGCCGTGGTGACGGGTGAGCTCCGGTCCGGGCGCCGGGCCCCGGTCCTGGCGGGGACGCTCTCGGCCCGCCTCCGCCAGAAACAGCGGAACCACCGGGTCGAGTCGCTCCTCACGCGGAAGGTGGAGCCGGCGTCAGCCATGGCCTGGCTCCTGGGAGCCCTGCCCTACCCGACGGCGGAACTCGACTACGCCTGGCGTCTCCTCCTGAAGAACCACCCGCACGACAGCATCTGCGGGTGCAGCATCGATGTCGTGCACCGGGAGATGGAGACGAGGTTCGACAAGGTCGAGCAGGTCGGAAAGGGTCTCCTGGAGCGGGCGGAAGCCGCCCTGGACCGGCGCCTCCGGGCGGGAGGGACGGAGTTCGTCGTCGTCAACTGCGGTCCGGTGCGGAGGGGCGGCCTCGTCGAGGCCGTCGCGCCGGACGCAGACCACCTGACGGTGCGGGCGGCGGCACCAGGTGACGCGACCTCGGCCTCACAGGCCGCCCGGTGGACGGCGGGGGAGGGGGCGGGCGACCTCGGGGTCCCCTGCCAGGAGGTCGCCGCCGGCGGCGAGGACACGGTCTTCGACCTCGAGCTCTCACCCCTTCAGCTCCGCGGCCTCCTCCCGCTCCTGCCCGGACGCGAGATCCTGGGTATGGTCGTGAACCAGGTGCGGCTGAGCCGTCCCGAACCGGGCAGGGCCCGGATCGAACTGGTCCTCGGCGACCGTGAGGTCGGGGACCTCGACATGACCGCCCTGAAGGAGGAGGTCCGGGCCCTCATCTCCGACCCGGCGGTGCAGCGGGTCCGCGTCCTCGGCCGCCGCTCCCGCGAGCGGCGGGTCATCTTCCTCGCCGAGGACGTCCCGGGCCTCGGCTGGCGGCGCTACAGGGTCGAGGCGGCCCCGGGCGGACGGTCGGAGGGGTCGGCCCGCCCCGACGGGCCCGACCGGGCGGCCGCGGCCGTGACGCAGGGTCCGCAGGGGCCCGGCCTGGAGAACGACGTCTTCAGGGTCGTCGTCCGCCCCGACGGGACCCTCGACGTGACGGACAAGAGGTCGGGACTGACGTACCCGGGTCTACACCGCCTGACCGACGGAGGGGACCGGGGCGACCTCTACACGTACTGCCCACCTCCGGAGGACCACATCGTCTCCCGGCCCCTCCGCCGGGTGAAGGTGCGGGTCGTCGAGACGGGACCGGTGAGGGCGACACTGGAGGTCACCGCCCTCTACCGTCTGCCTGTCGGGCTCTCGGCGGACAGGAGAAGGCGGCTGAGGGACCGGCGACATGTAGTCGAGATGGAGGTCGTCACCCTGGTCAGCCTGGTGGCCGGGGAGGCTTTGGTACGCCTGAGGACGGTCTTCGACAACCGCGCCCGCGACCACCGTCTTCAGGCCGTCTTCCCGGTGCCCCGTCCCTTCGACTCGCACTACGCTCTGAGCCACTTCTCCGTGGTGCAGCGCCCGGCGGTCGAGCCCGTGGGCGACGGCGGCGCATGGGCGGAGCTGCCCTCGGGCACGTGGCCTCACCGCGGGTTCTTCGGAGCCGGGGGGCTCACCGTCTTCGCCCCCGGCCTGCCCGAGTACGCGGTGGTCGGCCGCGGAGAGGGACTCGCCCTCACCCTCGTGAGGAGCGTCGGCTGGCTGTCCCGGGACGACCTCGAGAACCGGCCCGGGCACGCGGGCCCCGGGGTGGCCACACCTGAGGGGCAATGCCCCGGCCGGCACGAACTGGAGTACGCCCTGTCGGTGCACCGCGGCGACTGGCGGGAGGCCGGGGCCGTGGACCTGCTCGGCCGGCTCGAGCCGCCGCTGCTGTGCCTGTCCCGGGCGGGACCGTCCCAGACCGGGAACGGCGGCCCGGGTGGCGCGCACGGTGACGGCGGCGACCCGGAGGTGCGGCCGGTGGGCCCGGACGGGACCCTCCGGGCGGCGGGCGGCCTGCTCGAACTCAGGGTCCTCGAGGCGGAGCGGCCTGACGCCGTCGTGGTCACGGCCGTCAAGAAGAGCTTCGAAGGACCGGGCGACGGGGAGACCTGCCGGCTGGTGGTGCGCCTGGTGAACCTCTCGCCGACGTGCGCGACGGTGCTCTTCGAAGCCGGGGCCGGGGCCTGCCTCGGACCGCCCGAACGGCTCGACCTGGCCGAACGCCCGGCACGCGGCGAGGGAGCGGAGCCCTCCTGGGAGCTCCGCCTCGACCCGTGGGAACTCGTCACCGTGGGCCTGCCTCTGGCCCCGGCCGGGGGCCCGGACGGTTTGCCTCCGAGGCTGAAGGGATACACTGGATGACGCAGAAGAGGTCCAGCCCATCTGGACCGGCGCAGTCCCCCCTGCCGCGCTCGGTGACGGCGCACAGGTGACGCCGCCGAGAGGCCTTCCCCGGACGAAAGGAACGGAGGCTCCCTCATGGAGTCAAGGTACGACCCTGAACTGGCCTGGCGGGTCCACGGCCGGCGGCCGGACGCCGACGAGCCGCCGAGGGCCCATGTCGAGACCTACGGGTGCCAGATGAACGTCCACGACTCGGAGGTCATAAGGGGCGTTCTGGCTGAGATCGGCTACGAGAAGGCCGGCGGCCCGGAGGACGCCGACCTCATCCTTGTCAACACCTGTTGCGTGCGCGAGACGGCGGAGAAGCGCATCCTGGGCCGTATCGGTGAGCTGCAGGGACTCAAGCGCCGGCACCCGGGCCTGGTCATCGTTGTCGCCGGCTGCATGAGCCAGCAGGAAGGGGCGGTGGAGCGCATCCTGCGGCGGGCGTCCGGGGTCGACATCATCATGGGCACCCACAACCTCTACCGCCTGCCCGACCTCATCCAGGAGGCGGCCGCCGCCAGGGCCGGGGCCCGCCCGGGGCCGGTGGTGGAGGTCTGGACCGAGGCCCGGGGCGAGGTCGTCGAGGGCCTTCCCGTGCGGCGGGACCCCGGTGTGCGGGCCTGGGTGACCATCATGTACGGCTGTGACAGCTTCTGCACCTACTGCATCGTGCCCTATGTCAGGGGGCGCGAGAGGAGCCGCCTTCCCGAGGACATCCGGCGGGAGGTGGAGGAGCTGGCTCTGGAGGGCTTCAAGGAGGTCTACCTGCTCGGGCAGAACGTGAACTCCTACGGCCGCGACCTGCCGGCGGGTCCCGGGCGGACCTTCTCCGGGCTCCTCCGGGAGCTCGACCGGGTCGAAGGGGTGGCGCGCATCAGGTACACCACATCCCACCCGCGCAACTTCACCGACGACATCATCGAGGCCGTGGCCGAATGCGAACGGGTGTGTGAGAACTTCCACCTTCCCGCCCAGTCGGGCTCGACGCGCATCCTGAAGAGGATGAACCGCGGTTACACGCGCGAGGACTACCTGGCCCTCGTCGAGCGCATCCGGCGCCGGGTCCCCGGGGCGGCCTTCTCCACCGATCTCATCGTGGGCTTCCCGGGCGAGACCGACGCCGACTTCGAGGACACCCTCAGCCTGGTGCGGGAGGTCCGCTTCGATTCGGCGTTCACCTTCGCCTACTCACCCCGGAGGGGGACCCCCGCCGCGGAGGCGCCGGACCAGGTCCCGCCCGAGGTGAAGAAGGAGAGGCTCCACCGTCTCATCGAAACCCAGAACGAGGTGAGCCTGGCCAGGAACCGCGAGCTCGTCGGCTGTGAGGTGGAGGTGCTGGTCGAGGGTGAGGCCGAGAGGCGCCCGGGACTCGCCGCCGGCCGCAGCCGGACGAACAAGCTCGTCCTCTTCAGGCCCCCGGAAGGGGTGAAGCCCGCCGACCTCGTCGGCCGCGAGGTCGTCGTGAGGGTGGAGGAGGCCCACACGTGGAGCCTCGAGGGCCGTTGCGTGGGGGACCGGGACGCCGGCGGGCCGAACGCGGGACGCGTCCGTGCGGAGGGAAGGTGCCCGTCCTGACCGACAGCCTGTCGACCCCGATGATGAAGCAGTACCACCGGCTCAAGGCGGTCCATCCCGACGCCCTCCTCTTCTTCAGGCTGGGCGACTTCTACGAGATGTTCTTCGAGGACGCGGAGGTGGGGGCCAGGGAGCTCGACATCACCCTCACCTCGCGCACGACGGGAGGGGGCCGCAGGGTCCCGATGTGCGGGGTCCCGCATCACTCCGCCGAGGGGTACATAGCCCGCCTCGTCGAGAAGGGCTACAAGGTGGCTGTGTGCGAGCAGGTCGAGGACCCGCGCAAGGCCAAGGGACTCGTCCGCCGGGAGGTGGTGAGGGTCGTCACCCCGGGGACGGTCCTCGACCCGACGTCCCTTCCCGAGAAGGGCAACAACTACATCGCCTGCGTGGCCCTCGACCCGAAGACGGGGTCCCTGGGCCTGGCCTGGCTGGACTACTCCACCGGCGAGTTCCGAGCCGAGGACTTCTCGGGCGAGGCGGGCCGGGCGAGGTTCGCGGCCGAGTTCTCCTGCCTCGAACCGGCCGAGGTCGTGGCCCAGCCGGCCGTCGGAGAGGACCCCGAGGTCTCCGGGATCGTCGCGGCCTCCCTCAGGACCCCCCTGAGGACGTACCGTGAGCAGGCCTTCCGACCGGCGGAGGCCGCCCGGACCCTCCTCGAGCACTTCGGGACGGCCTCGCTGGAGCCCTACGGTCTCGCCGGGCGGCCCCTGGCCACGGCCGCCGCCGGCGCCCTCATCGCCTACCTCCGGGACTGCCAGGTCGGGAGCCTCGGGCACATTCGCACCCTGCGCACCGACACGGGCGGCAGGACGATGGCCCTCGACGCCGCCACCCGGCGCAACCTCGAGCTCGTCGAACCCCTGCGCTCCGGCGGACCGGAGGCCGGGGCGACCCCGGGTGGCGCCTCCGGACCGCGGAGGCGTCGGGCCACCCTGCTCGGCGTGCTCGACCACACCGTGACCGCCGCGGGGGGCCGGACCCTGCGCTCCTGGGTCCTCCACCCGTTGACCGAGCTGGACCCCATCCGCTCGAGGCAGGAGGCTGTGGCCCGGCTCGTCGAGCGTGAGCTCGTCCGGGAGGAGCTGCGGACGGAACTGCGCCGGGTCCACGACCTGGAGAGGCTCGTGGCCCGGGCCGAGGCCGGTTCGGCCGGAGCCCGCGACCTTCTCGCCCTGGCGGAATCGCTCCGGGCCGTCCCCGCCCTGCGGGCCGGCCTGGAGGGACCGGAGGGTGCCGGCGCCAGCGCCGCCCTCCTCATGGAACTGGCCCGCCGCCTCGACCCCGTGCCGGAGCTGGTGGCCCTCATCGAGAGGGCCCTGGACGACGACCCTCCGGCCGGGCTGAAGGACGGCGGGCTCATCCGGCCCGGCTACTCGGAGGAGGTCGACCGCCTCAGAGCGGCGGCCCGGGACGGCAAGGCGTGGATAGCGGAGCTCGAGGCGGCCGAGAGGGCCCGCACCGGGGTGAAGTCCCTGAAGGTCGGCTACAACCGGGTCTTCGGCTACTACATCGAGGTGACACGGGCGAACCTCGACGCCGTCCCGGCCGACTACATCCGCAAGCAGACCCTCGCCAACGCGGAGCGGTTCGTGACCCCCGAGCTGAAGGAGAAAGAGGCCGAGGTGGTCGGAGCCGAGGAGAGGCTCAAAGAGCTCGAGTACGAACTCTTCTGCGAGGTGAGGGCCAGGGCCGCGGCCGAGGCGGCGCGGGTCCAGGCGACGGCGCGGGCCGTGGCTGAGCTCGACGCCCTGCTCTCCCTGGCCGAAGCCGCCAGGCGCAACCGCTACGTCCGGCCCGAGCTCACCGAGGAGGTCGGACTCTCCATCACCGCCGGCCGCCACCCCGTCGTCGAGCGCCTCCAGGCCGGGGAGGAGTTCGTCCCCAACGATTGTCAGCTCGGGGGCGACGCCCCGGCCTTCGCCGTCGTGACCGGTCCGAACATGGCGGGGAAGAGCACCTACTGCCGTCAGGTGGCCCTCATCGTGCTGATGGCCCAGATGGGCGGCTTCGTCCCCGCCGACTCCGCCCGCATCGGCCTGGTGGACCGTATCTTCACCCGTATCGGGGCCGCGGACGAGCTGGCGGGGGGCAGGAGCACCTTCATGGTCGAGATGTCGGAGACCGCCCACATCCTGAACCACGCCACACGGCGTAGCCTCATCATCCTCGACGAGGTCGGTCGGGGGACGAGCACCTACGACGGGCTCAGCCTGGCCTGGGCCGTCTCCGAGCACATCGCCCGGTCCATCGGGGCCTTGACCCTGTTCGCGACGCATTACCACGAGCTGACGGAGCTCGAGGGGTCGGTCCCGGGTGTGGCCAACTACTGCGTCTCCGTCCGCGAGGTCGGGGAGGAAATCGTCTTTCTGAGGAAGGTCGTCCGCGGGGCCGTGGACCGGAGCTACGGCATCCAGGTGGCCAGACTGGCCGGGCTGCCGGCCGGCGTCATCCAGCGCGCACGGGAGATCCTCGCCGAGCTCGAGCGGTCGGCCGCCCTGGAGCAGGCGGCGAGGGCCAAAGCCGAGGCCGCCGCCGCGTCGGGCGGCACCTTCCACCAGCTCGCCCTTTTCGAGGCCGGGCCGTCGCCCGTCGAGGAGGAGATCGCCTCGCTGGACCTGGTGAACCTCACCCCGCTCGAGGCTTTGAACAAGCTGTACGAGCTCCAGGAGCGGGTCAGGGAAAGGGTCAGGAGCGGGGGAAGGGGGTGAAGGGCCACGGGCCGGATCTGCGTTCTTGAGGAGGCCGTGGCCGGCCGCATCGCGGCCGGCGAGGTCGTCGAGCGGCCCGCATCGGTGGTCAAGGAGCTCGTGGAGAACTCCCTGGACGCCGGAGCGAGCCGCATCGAGGTGGAACTCGTCGACGGCGGCCGGTCGCTCGTCAAGGTGTCCGACGACGGAGAGGGCATGGACGCCGAGGACGCGCGCCTGGCCTTCGAGAGGCACGCGACGAGCAAGCTCTCCAGGCCCGAGGACCTTGACAGGATCACCAGCTACGGGTTCCGGGGCGAGGCCCTGCCCTCGATCGCCGCCGTCTCCCGTGTGAAGCTGGTGACCTGCCCTGCAGGGGCCGCCGAGGGGACGGAGGTCCTCTGTGAAGGTGGGGAGGTCAGCGCCGTGAGGCCGGGCCCGGCCAGGCCCGGCACGGTGGTGTGGGTCCGCGACCTCTTCTTCAACACCCCGGCCCGCCGCGAGGCCATGGGGTCGGCGGCGGCCGAGACGGCCAGAGCGGCGGAGGTCCTGGCGGCGCTGGCCCTCGCGGCCCCGGGGGTCGCGGTCAGCCTCAGGAGCGAGGGAAACCTCCTCTGGTCCACTCCAGGCACCGGGAACCTTCTCGACGCCGTGGCCGCCCTCTTCGGGGCGGCCTTCGCCCGGGGGATGGTCCCGGTCGAGAGCCTGAAGGGGCCGGTCAGGGTAAGGGGTCTCGCGGGCCTGCCGGCCGTCTCGAGGCGTGACGGCAGGCGCCAGCACCTCGTCGTGAACGGCCGGCCGGTGACCCCGCGCCTCATCCGGACCGCGGTCGAACGGGCCTACCGGGGCCTCCTCGAGGCCGGGCGCACCCCCGCTTTCGTCATGGCCCTGGAGGTCCCGCCCGACCGGGTCGACGTGAACGTTCACCCGGCCAAGACCTTCGTCAGGTTCCGGGACCGCAGGGAGGTCGAAGGGGCCGTCTACCACTCGCTCCGGGATGCCCTGGAGCGGCGGGACCTCTTCGCCGGACGGCTGGCGCCCGCGGCCCGGGAACCGGGCGGCCAGGAGGGCGACATTCGCGGCGGCGGTGTGGAGGCGCGGGAGACGGGCCCCCTCTGGGGCCTGCCCGTTCCGGGGGAGGTCCCGGTGGGCCCGGAGGCCTCGAGCCGGCCCGACGCCGTCGACTTCGGCGCCCTTGAACCTCTCGGGCAGGTCGGAGGGCTCTTCATCGCCGCCCGGGGCCCGGACGGACTCTACCTGGTGGACCAGCACGCCGCACATGAGCGCGTGCTCTACGAGAGGCTTCTGGCCGCAGGTCAGAGGGGGGAACGCGCGGCCCAGGTCCTCGTGGCCCCGGAGACACTGGACCTCGGACCCGGGGAAGAGGAGGCGCTGTCCTCGAGCCTGGAGGTGCTGCGGGAGACCGGGTTCGACATCGCGCCCTTCGGCGGCCGCACGGTGATGGTCAGGGCCGTGCCGGCGGCGCTGGCGGGAATGTCGGGCGCCCGGCTCGTGGCCGACTTCCTCGACCGGTTCGGACGCGAGAAGGCGCCCCCCGGGAAGCCCCCGGAGTCCGACCGGATGCAGGCCGCCCGCATCCTGGCCTCCTGCCGGGCGGCCGTGAAGGGCGGGGAAGCCCTGACCCTCGAGGCCATGGGGGCGCTCCTCCGGGACCTGGCCGGCTGTGCCGAGCCCCGCACCTGCCCGCACGGGCGCCCGACGGTCCTCAAGCTCGGGCTAGACGAGATAAGGCGCCGGTTCGGGCGCAGCTAGACGCTTCAGCGTGAGGGAGCGAGAAGCCTTGCCTCCGGTGGTGGTCATCCTCGGACCGACGGCCGTGGGGAAGACCGAACTCTCGCTGGCCGTGGCCCGGCGCCTGGAAGCCGAGATCGTCTCCGCCGACTCGATGCAGGTCTACCGGGGAATGGACATCGGGACGGCCAAACCCGACCGGGCCGTGCGGGCGGAGATACCCCACCACCTCATCGACATCGTCGACCCCGACGAACCCTTCAGTGTGGCCGACTGGGTCTCGCGGGCGCAGCCCCTGCTCGAGGTCATCCGCGAGAAGGGAAAGGTCCCCCTGGTCACCGGAGGGACCCCTCTCTACCTTGAAGCGCTCTTCGGGAGGTTCGCCCTCGCCAGAGGCGCAGAGGCGAACCCGGACCTCCGGGCCCGCCTCGAGCGGCAGGCCCGCCGGTACGGCCCTTCGTACCTGCACCGGAAGGTCCAGGCCGTCGACCCCGCGGCGGCCGCCCGCATCCACCCTTCCGACCTCAAGCGAACGGTCAGGGCCCTGGAGGTGTACCTCACCACCGGAAGGCCCCTGACCCG
Organism: uncultured Eubacteriales bacterium; assembly: GCA_913063835.1. Lineage (GTDB taxonomy): Bacteria > Bacillota > Sulfobacillia > UBA995 > UBA9673 > UBA9673. Next base: position 6,529 of record CAJXZV010000004.1, on the reverse strand, counting down.
GCTCGAGAAGGAGGCCGAGGAACGGCTCAGGGCCGAGGGGGGACGGGTCCCAGGGCGGGTGCTGCTGTTCGGGCTCTGGCGCCCGAGGGCGGAACTGGTGAAGAGGATCGAGGCCCGGGCGCGGCAGATGCTCGAGGCCGGTCTCGTCGAGGAGGTCAGGCGGCTCCTCGACGCGGGCTATGACCCTGCCCTGCCCTCGATGCAGGCGGTGGGGTACAAGGAGATCGTGCTTTACCTTCAAGGGCGGGTGGGTCTGGACGAGGCCGTGAGGCTCATGGTGAGGAACACCCGCCGCCTGGCCAAACGCCAGATGACCTGGTTCAGGAGGGACCCGCGCATACAGTGGCTGAAAGCGGGTATCAATATGCAGAGCAGCGTGGAAGATATTGTTACCTCTGTGGGAGGAGAACTATGACCGCCCAAAGAATGTATGTCCCCGCACAAGGCCAGGCGAACCTGAGGAGCGATGGGAGAATAATGGCGCGGACCCCGACCAACCTGCAGGACGCCGTCCTGAACCAGATCCGCAAGGGGAACATTCCCGTCACCGTCTACCTGGTGAACGGAGTCCAGCTCAAAGGTGTGATCAGAGCCTTCGACAACTTCACCGTCATGCTGGAGCACGAGGGCAAGCAGCTCATGGTCTACAAGCACGCCATCTCGACCGTGAGCCCGATGAGACCGGTCAACTACCTCCCCGCTTCCGCGAACGCCGAGCAGCGCCGACCGGCGCCGGCCGAGGGACCCGGCGGCGGCTAGAGGCGCCCCTGATGCGACCCTGCCCGGGGCCCGGGCTCGAAGGCCCGGGCCCCGTTCCGTTTCCCGCCGCAAGGGCACACCCACGCCACCACCCCCCGCACCCCGTGACCCTCGCTCCCGGTCCCCGCGTATGATGAAGGACGGTCGGGCGGCCGTATCGTCCGGGGCGACCGCCCGGCTTTCCGGCACAAGGGGGACAGCCGTCCCGGACGCCAGACGACAAAGAAGGCGGGCGTGCGATGGCCAGGTTCGACCGCCGGCGCATCCCTTCGGGCGGGCTCGGACCGAAGGGGTCCAAGACGGAGGACATATTCGGCCGTCTCGAGCGGGGGGAGACCACCGTGGGGGAGGCCCTCCGTGTCCTGCGCCTGTCGACGGCGAGGGCCGAGGCCGAACCCGACTCCGGGGCCGGCACCTCGGCCGAGGCCAGACTCGACGAGAGCTTCGAGGAACTCGACTCCCTGGTCGGTCTTGACAGCGTGAAGCGCCTCGTCCGGGAGCTCCACGCCTTCATCGTCATCCAGAGACAGAGGGCACGCGAGGGACTCGCGGCCGAGCCCATGGTCCTGCACATGGTCTTCAAGGGGAACCCGGGGACGGGGAAGACGACGGTGGCCCGCATCCTGGGACGGATTCTGAAGTCCACCGGCGTGCTCCAGAAGGGCCACCTCGTGGAGTGCGAGAGGGCCGACCTCGTCGGCGAGTACATCGGACATACGGCCCAGAAGACCCGTGAGCAGATCCGCAAGGCCCTCGGCGGCATCCTCTTCGTCGACGAGGGTTACGCGCTGGCCCGCGGCGGCGAGAAGGACTTCGGCAAGGAGGCCATCGACACCCTCGTCAAGGCCATGGAAGACCACAAGGACGAGCTCGTCGTCATCCTGGCCGGCTACCGCAACGAGATGCAGCAGTTCCTCGAGAGCAACCCCGGGCTCCAGTCACGGTTCCCCATCCAGATAGACTTCCCCGACTTCACCCTCGAGGAGCTCATGAAGATAGCAGACCTGATGTTGCAGAAGAGGCAGTACACGATGACCCCCGAGGCCCGGCGGGTGCTCCGGGAACGCCTGCTCCATCACCGCCGGCTCCCCTACGGGGACGAGAACGCCGGTAACGCCAGACTGGTCAGGAACCTCATCGAGAAGGCCATCAGGCGGCAGGCGCTCCGGCTCGTGGGGCGGCCGAACCTCTCACGGGCCGAACTGATGACCATCCAGGCCGTGGACATGGCCGACGATGAGACAGGGAAGGGGAAGGCTTGAAGGAAGCCATCGTCATCGGCCGCCCGAACGTGGGCAAGACCCTCTTGACCATCAACCTTGCCGAGTTCCTCGGCCAGAGGCGTGTGGAGGTCATGTTCAGGCCGAGGGACGGGGCGGCCTACACGCGCATCTACTCCATCGCCCAGGCCCGGGCGGACCTCGTGGCCGAGACGCCTCACCGGACCCGATGCCTGCAGTCTCTGGTCCTGAGCGTCCCGCGAGGAAAAGGCGTGCGCAAGGTCGTCGTGACGGACACCACCGGGCTGTGCGACGAGATCCACCCTTCCTCGGCGGTCAGACGCGCCATGGCCGACACCATCCGGAGCGTGGCCCGGGCCGTCATCATCCTGCACGTCGTGGACCCGCTTCAGCCTCTCAGCGGGGTCGACCTCGACATCCTCCGCTTCGGCCAGACCCAGGAGGGCTACGCGCTCGTGGCCAACATGATGGACCTGCCCGGCCGGGCGGAACGACTCCCGGAGCTCGTGCGGGCGGCAAGACCTGCGCCCGTCCTGGCCGTCTCGGCCCTCAAGCGCACCGGACTGGGGGAGGTGAGGGCTTTTCTTCGCCGCCATCTCTGACGCTCCCGGCGGACCCGTTCTGAGCCTCGTCGCCGGCCCGGCGGCCGCCCTGCTCGAGGGCCTGGCGACAGGCCTGGCCGTCTTCCTGACGGCCCTGGCGGTCAAGCTCGTGGACGACCTCCTGGACGAGCCGGCCCGGGCCAGGCCGCCCGCGGGGCCAGCTTCGGCCGCGTACGCCTGCCTTCTGCTGGCCCTCGCCGCGGGGCTGTGCCCGCGCGCGGCGGTGTCCCTGTTCCTCGCGGCCTACGCGGTCGGGATGCTCCCCTCACCGGTCCAGCGTCAGCCGACGGGCATGGCCGGGTGGGTCGAGAGCGCGATTGCCGTGACCCTCTCGGCCGCGCTGGCGGGACCGGTCGAGACGGCCGGGTCGGTCCTCACCATGCTCGCCGTGCAGCTCCTCGATGACGCCTGGGACCTCGAGCGTGACCGGAACGAGGCCCGCCCGAACATGGCGCAGGCCGTCGGGAGAGGCCCGGCCGTCCTCCTGGCCGTCGGCGTGTACGGGGTGGCCGCCTGGTTGGACCCCGCCAAGGCCCTGGCGGCCGGCGTCGCGGCTGCGGGAATCCTCACCGGCCTGTGCCCCCTGCCGCCTGCCGGCGGCGACGGGGGCGTGCCGGTCGGTGCCGCGGACGCAGCCGCCGGGGGCAAGGACGGCCGCCGCGCTGGCGCCGTCGCGCGGGGTGAGGCGGTCTTCCGTCTTGCCGCCCTCGGGGTCGCCTCCGCCACGGCCGCGGCGGTCGCGCGACTTGTCCGCCACTTCCGTCTGGTAGCCGCACCGGCCGCCGAGAGCGCCGCGGGCGGCCTTCCCGCAGGTCCCGGCACCGGCCCCGGCGACCTGGCCGTCCTGCCGCCGTGGGCCGGCTGGGCGGTCCTGGCCGCGGTCTGCCTCCTCGCCGCCGTCGCCGTTGCCGGGCTGGTCATGGCCTACCGGCGGGGCCGCCGGGAGGGGGCGGAACGGGAGAAGCGGGCGGCGGCGGCCCTGGCCGCCCTCCAGCGGTTGGCCGACCGTCTGGATTCCGCTCGGGGGCCCGGTCCCGGGACGGGGGAGACAGACCACAGGAGGTCCTGAGCCGTCGCCTGCCCCTGTTCCCGCAAACCTACCGCGGCCCGTTCCTGTTGCTCCCCTGGGAACACGGGGGATATAATCCTTCCGTGGAACCGCACGAAGAAGACCGGCCAGAGACCCCTCGGAGTCTTGACCGCCCCTTCGAAACCGGGCGCGGGCCGTTGCGCGTGGTCGTCGTCGGCCTGGACCGGCCGGTCGGTGCGGGCCAGGACGTGACGTGCGAGGAGTCCCTCGAGGAACTCGCCCTTCTCGTGACGACGTGGGGCGCGGTGGTCGTGGGCCGGGTCATCCAGTCGCGCGAGCGCCCGGACCCTGTCCGGTACCTGGGACGCGGGAAACTCGAGGAGGTCGGCCGTCTCGTCCGCGAGAGGGCCGCCGACTACGTCGTGACCGATGACGAGCTGACCCCGGTCCAGCTCAGGAACCTCGAGAACGCCTTGGACGTGGCCGTCCTGGACCGGACGCAGGTCATCCTCGACATCTTCGCCCGCCGGGCCCGCAGCCGGGAAGGCAAGCTCCAGGTCGAACTCGCCCGGGCGCTTTACGCCCTCCCCAGGCTCACCGGAAAGGGCCGGGTCCTCTCCCGTCTGGGCGGCGGCATCGGGACCAGAGGACCCGGTGAGACGCGGCTCGAGGTCGAACGTCGGCTCCTCCGCGACCGCATAACGGTGCTGAGGCGTGAGATAGCCGAGCTGGGACGGCAGCGGGAGGTCCAGGTCAGGGCCAGGCGCCAGTCCCTCATCCCCCTGGCCGCCATCGTCGGCTACACCAACGCCGGGAAGTCCACCCTCTTCAACCGCCTGACGGGGGCCGGGGTCCTCGCCGAGGACAAGCTCTTCGCCACCCTCGACCCGGTGGTGAGACGCATCGAACTCCCGGACAACCAGAAGCTCCTCGTCAGCGACACCGTCGGCTTCATCCGAAAGCTCCCGCACGACCTGGTCGCTTCCTTCCGCGCGACGCTCGAGGAGGTCCGGGACGCCGACGTCCTTGTTCACGTCGTGGACGTGTCCAACCCCTCGTGGGCGGAGTTCACCCGGGCCGCGGGCTCGGTCCTTGCCGACATCGGCGTGGCCGCCACTCCGGTGGTCTACGTCCTCAACAAGACCGACCGCCTCCCCGGCGGCCGGGCGGCGGCCCTCGCCCTGCCCGAGGCAAGGCTTATAGGGCGGAGCGCACGGGTGGTCGCCCTGTCGGCGAGGACGGGGGAGGGGATGGACGACCTTCTCCGCGCCCTCGCGGCCGAGCTTTCCGGCAGGCGGCGCCTCTACTCCTTCAAGATCCCCTACGAGCGTTCGGCCGTGCTGTCCATCCTGCACGAGGAGGGCCACGTTCTGAAGGAGGAGTTCGACGAGGACGGGGTCGCCGTCGAGGCGGAGCTGGAGCCGATCCTCGCCCACCGCGTGGCCGCGGCCATCACCGCCGGCGCCGGCCGGGAGACGGCGGCCGGACGCGATTATGTCACCCGTCGCCATCCTCGCGAGAGGCCGGGTCAGGAAAGACATAATCAGCCGTAGCGGCCTCCGGCGGCCAGATGATCGCGTGCCGTCCGCCGAGCACCTGGAGGACGAAGGTCGGTGTCCGGTTCTGGTTGGTGTACCCGTCGAAACTCTCGAAACGTACCGGGCCGAAGACAGTCATGAGCTCGGTGTCGGCCAGGGCCACCCTGAGCCGTTCCGGGTCTGTCGAGGCCGCGCGGTGGAGGGCGTCCGCGACGACCTGGATACAGGCGTAGGCTCCCGCCGCGTGGTAGGTCGGGTACTCCCCGTAGCGGGCACGGTAGGTCTCCGCGAACTCCGCCGCCCGGGGGTAGGGGACGGCCGGGGCCCACAGGGCGGCGGTCACGACGTGCTCACCGGCCTCGCCGGCGTCCGTCACGAACTCCGGTAGGGCGAAGCCGCCCGCCCCACCCGCGAAGAGCCGCGGCCGGAGCCCCTCGGCCCGGGCCTGACGCACGATGAGCGGGGCCTCCAGGAGGTAGGAGACCACGTAGACCACGTCCGGGTCGGTGTCCTTCACCTTCGCCAGGACGGACGTGAAGTCGAGGGTCCCGGGTTCGTAGCCTTCAGAGACCGTGATGCGGACGCCCTGCTTTCTGCACCACTCCCGCATGGCCCGGACCAGGTCCGCCCCGTAATCCGAGTCCTCGTGGATGACAGCCATCGACGCGGGGCGGACGACCTCCCCGAGGAAGCTCGTCAGACCGTCGGCGTAGAGAGCTGCCGGAGGGTTCACCCGGAAGACGAACGACCACTCCTGCCGGGTGATGCGGTCGGCGGCGGCGCTATCGACGACGTAGGGGACCCCGTAGCGCTCGGCGACCCTGGCCACGGCGAGGGCGCAGGCTGAGGAGTAGGCTCCCGCGAGAAGGTGCACTCCGTCGACGTCCAGGAGCTTCTCGGCCGCCGCTGCAGCGGCTTCGGGCTGGCCGGCGGTGTCCCGGATGACCAGGACGAGCGGCCGCCCGTCGACACCCCCCGCCGCGTTCATCTCCTCGACAGCCATCTCGTAGGCGTTCTTCTTCATCTGGCCGAAGGGCGCGTGAGGACCGGTGAGCGGCAGAGGGATGCCGATCGAGACAGGCTCGCCCTCGAGCGGGGGCGGCATCTCCGTCCGCCGCCAGGTGCAGCCCTGCCCCGCGACAAGCAGAGGGGCGCACAAGAGGCCGACGACAGCCGCGGCGGCCAGAGCCTTCATCGCGGTCCGGCCCAAGGCGTTCACCCCCCAGACGGTCCGGGCGTCGCAGGCCCAACCGGCCCGCCGGCCCGAGGGGACGGCGGAGCAGTAAAGCCTATACGCGCCGAGGGCCGGAATTGACTGGGGACGAGAGGGGAAGGGGGGAAGGGGGAGGCGGAGGCGGC
>CAJXZV010000003.1 GCA_913063835.1 uncultured Eubacteriales bacterium | reverse complement strand
CGTGCCGGTGCTGATCACCACCCTGGCGATCCACTACTTTGGCAACAACGGAACGACGCTGTCGATCGCCACGGCCATCGTGGCGTTTCTCATCATCGTGTTCGCCGAGATCGCCCCGAAGATCGTGGGCGCGACCTATCCCGAACGCGTTGCGTTTCCCGCCAGCTTCATCATCAAGCCGCTGCTGCAGATTTCGACGCCGCTGGTGGCGGTAGTCAACGCGTTTGCCATGGGTGTGCTCAGATTGGTGCGCATCAACACGCGCAAGGCGCCGGAGCAGCGCATGTCGACCGAGGAACTGCGCACGCTGGTGCTGGAATCGGGCAACTTCATCCCGCACAAGCACCGCAGCATCCTGCTGAACCTGTTCGACCTGGAAGCCATTACGGTGGACGACGTGATGACGCCGCGCGCCAAGGTGGAATCGCTGGACCTGTCGCGTCCGATCGACGAGGTCGTCGGCCAGCTGGAGACCTGTTACCACAACAAGCTGCCGGTGTTCGAGCGCGACACCGACCAGGTGATCGGCATCCTGCACGTGCGCAAGGCGCTGTCGCTGCTGGGTCATCCGGAGCTAACCCACGACGACTTCCGCGGCCTGCTCGCCCAGCCCTACTTCGTGCCGAGCGGCACGCCGGTGTTCCGCCAGCTACAGTATTTCCAGGAGAATCGCCGCCGCATCGGCCTGGTGATCAACGAATACGGCGACATGCTGGGGCTGGTGACGCTGGAAGACATCATCGAAGAGATGATCGGCGAGTTCACCACCACGCTGCCGCATGCCGGCAAGCTGGCCTGGGGTGCGGATGGCGCCTATCTGGCCGACGCGGGCATGTCGTTGCGCGACCTGAACCGGCGCCTGGACCTGCACCTGCCGACCGACGGGCCGAAGACGCTGAACGGGCTGGTGCTGGAAGTACTGGAAGAGATTCCGGAAGCGACGGTGAGCGTGCGCATTGCCGGGTGCGTGATGGATATCGTGCAGATGGACAGCCAATCGATCCGCACGGTGCGGCTGCATCGGCCGAAAGCCCCCGAGAAGCGCAGCTGACTCCACACTTAGAAGCTTGGCACTTCAGTCCACGCGGTTTTCTGCCGATGTGGCACAAATGCACGTGTCGCTTTTAAGCGTGCTTTACAAATTGCATAGCGGTCGGCAAACTGCCCCGACTCCGGGCCTCACCCCCCACGAATGGGTGGGGTACCGGCGGCAGAACATAGAACAATCGCCTTGGGGGGCGAGCGCGCGCAGGAGGCGGTGGGGCCCGGCGCGCGCTGAAATGGTCAGCTTCAGCCTGACGGACTGGACTCATGACACTCGGACTTGCTCTAGCGCAGAGCCGGCGGATCGCGCCGACGCTACTTACCCAACTCGAACAGAGCGCGCGTGAAAAACGCACGCAGCTGATCGACGAGCTGGTGGGCAGCGGCATCATGAGCGCGCATGATCTGGCGGTCTTCGTGGCGGGCAAGTACCAGATGCCGCTGCTGGATCTTGCGCAGTACAAGCTCGACACCGTGCCGGCCGTGCTGTCGGCCAACAAGCACTTTGCCCAGTTGCGCCTGTTGCCGCTGGGGCGTCGCGAGAACCGCCTCATCCTCGCCACGTCCGACCCGAGCGATCCGAAGCCGATCGAAGAGCTGCGTCAGAAGATGAACGTAGCCATCGAAACGGTCATCGTCGAACACGACAAGCTGGTTCGCCAACTCAGCCTCGCCAATGAGGCGCCGGCCGAGATCAAGTCGCTCTTCCCCAAGCAGGAGGCCACGCAGATCGAATACGATGCGGGCGCCGCCGCCGCCGTGCGCCGCTTCGAGGCCGCCATGGACGACGACTTCAACACGGCCGGGGCCCTGGCCGCCCTCTTCGACCTTGCCAGGAGTTCGAACAGGGCCCTGGCGAGGGGCCCGGACGCCGAGCCGGTGGAGGCCCTTGAAAGGGCTCTTTCGGCCATGATAAGGCTGGGGGCAGGTGTCCTCGGGGTCGTGGAGGAAGAAGGACCTGTCCCTAGGGGCGAAGCCGCCGACGCCGGGCCGCTTCTCGACCTTCTCCTCGAGGTCCGCCGCAGGCTGCGGGCGGACAGACGGTTCGAACTGGCCGACTTCGTCCGTGATTCGCTCGCCGACCTCGGCTACGAGGTCCAGGACACGCCGGAAGGAACCGTGGTGAGAAGGAGGCGGTGAGCGCTGGGGGACGGACCGCCGAGGGCCGAGCCGGGACCGGCCGACCCCGTCGAGATTAGACCACGGGCCGTGCTCCTGACCTGGACACCGGAGCCTGACCTGACCGTGGCCCGTGCCGCCCGCCTCTGCTACTCGCCCGGCGGAGAGGCGCAGGTGGCGGAGGGAATGGCTCAGGACGAGGTGTGCCGCCTGGTCGCCAGATTGTGGGAAGCCGGCCACCTGTCACCTTTCGAGCACGCCTCCTTCCAGTTCTACGTGGAGGGTTCCCGGGCCATGCTGGCCCAGCTCACCCGCCACCGCATCGCCTCCTACTCCGTCCAGTCCCTTCGATATGTGACCCCCGACCGGCCGTGCTACGTACTGCCCCCGGCCTTCAGGAAGGACCCGGCCCTTCGCGAGATCTACCGGTCGGAGATGGCCCGGGCCTTCGGTGTCTACCGCAGGCTTCTCGACGAGGGGGCCCCGCCCGAGGACGCGCGGATGGTGCTCGGGCAGGGTGTGGCGACCAGGCTCGTCGCCACGTTCAACGCGCGCAGCCTGCACAACTTCTTCCGTCTGCGCTGCTGCCGGCGCGCCCAGTGGGAGATTCGCCGGATCGCCTACGACATGCTTCGGGAGGTGAAGAGGGTCGCCCCGGCCCTCTTCGAAAGGGCCGGGTCCCCTTGTGAGTCTGAAGGGCGCTGTCCCGAGGGGGCCCTGTCGTGCGGTCGCTACCGGCATCTGCGCCGTGTCCCGGCCGGTCGGGGCCGGCGCGGGCCGGACCCGGGCCACTCGGACGGGGATAGGCTGGAGTGAGCGGGGCTATTTCTAAGGGTGGTTTCTGTAGGACATGGGTCGGTTCGAGCAGATAGAGGGCAGGCATCCGGTCCTCGAGGCCATCCGGGCCGGCCGCCGCATCCACCGGCTCTTCATCGTCAGCGGGGCCCGGGGTTCGGCCGCCGAGGTCGCCGACATGGCGCGGGCCGCCGGCATACCTGTCACCTACGTCCCGCGCGCCCGACTCGACGCCATGAGCGGCGACAGGGTCAACCAAGGTGTGGTGGCTCTGGCCGAGCCGATGGCCTACCGGGACCTCGGTGACCTTCTGTCTCTGGCCGAACAGCGGCGGGAGGCTGCTCTCCTCGTCGCCCTGGACGGTGTGGAAGACCCCCGGAACCTGGGCGCGGTCATCAGGACGGCGGCGGCGGCCGGAGTTCACGGCCTCGTCCTCCCGACCCGCCGCGCGGTGGGGCTGACCCCGGCCGCGGTCAAGGCCGCCGCCGGAGCCGCTGACCGCCTGCCGGTGGCTAGAGTGGTCAACCTGGCCAGGGCCATGGATGAACTGAGGGAGAAGGGCCTGTGGACCATAGGCGCGGACGCCGCCGCCGACATGCTCTACACGGAGGTCGACTTCACCCTTCCGGCGGTGATCGTCCTGGGCGGCGAGCACCGGGGACTCCGGCGCCTGGTCAGGGAGAAATGCGATTTCCTGGTGAGGATCCCGATGAGGGGCCCCGCAGAGTCCCTGAACGTCTCCGTCGCGGCGGCCGTCCTCATCTTCGAGGCCGTCCGTCAGCGTTCGGCCGGAGCCCGGGACGACGGCCCGCCCCAGGAGGCCCGCGGCTGACAGGTGTCGCGCGTGCTATGGCCGCCCTTTCGGCCTCCTTCGTCCTCCTGCTCACGGGCTATCTCGGGTGGCTTGAGGCCGCCGGCCGGGTCTTCCCCAACGTCAGCGTGGACTCGCTCGCCGTCGGCGGTCTCGACCAGCGGGGGCTCGCCCGGGCGCTCGACCGGTGGGCCGAGGAGCGTGGGTGCGGCCCGGACGGGCTGTGGCCGCACGGCGAGGTCCGGTTCGAGGATGCCGAGGCCGGGAGGTCGTGGACCGTTGACACGGCGCGGCTCGGCCTCAGGTACGACCTTGAGAAGACGGCCGCTGCGGCCCTGGCCGCCGGCCGCCGCGGTGACCTGCCTCGACGCCTCCTCGACCTCCTGCGGATATCGGTGTCAGGGGCCCGGGTCCTCCCCGTGGTGAAGGCCGACCCGGACAGGGTCGTCATGGTCCTTGACGACCTGGCCTCAGACATCGACGTGCCGGCCGGCAACGCCTCCCTCGACCCACGCACGGGAGAGGTTCGCGAGGGTCGCCCCGGGCGGCGTCTGGACCGCGCGGCGACGGAAGAAGCCCTCTTCGCGGCGGCCGCCCGTTTCGAGGGGGCCGGTCCGGTCCTTGTGCCCGTGGTCGCCGTGCCCCTGGAGCCGTCCGGGGACCCGGCGCTTCTGGCCTCTCTGGACAGGGACCGCCTGGCGACCTTCTCGACGACCTTCGACCCCGGTGAGAAGGGCCGGACCTGGAACATTATCCTCTCGGCGGCGTGTCTGGACGGGGCGGTGATCGCTCCGGGCGGCACCCTGTCGTTCAACGAGACGGTCGGCCCGCGCACTCCGGAGCGCGGTTACCGACAGGCGCCGGAGATCGTCGACAGGCATATCGTCCAGGGGGTGGGGGGCGGTGTCTGCCAAGTGGCGACGACGGTCTTCAACGCCGCCCTGCTCGCCGACCTCGACGTCGTGACCCGCCATCACCACTCCCGACCGCTTCCCTACATAGGCCTCGGACGCGACGCCACCGTCTCATATCCGGACCTCGACCTTGTCATCAAGAACCCCCGGGCCTTCCCGGTCATCCTGACCACATGGGTGCACGGGTCGCGTCTGGAGGTCTCCGTCTGGGGGCGGCGCACGGTGGAGGTGACGGTGGTCCTCCGCACCGAGGAGACCAACCTGGTCCCGGCCGAGCCCGTGGTCGAAACGGACCCCGACCTCCCCCCGGGGACACAGGAGGTCGTCCGGCCGTCCTTCGACGGCCGTGACGTCCGCCTGTGGCGCGAGGTCTTCCAGGCTGGCCGCCTCGTCCGGCGGGAGCTCCTGTTCGTCGACCACTACGAGCCTCTTCCCGGCCACATCCGCACCGGCCCGCCTGTCGGCCCGGTCCAGGGCGGCCGGACGGCGGGAGACGAGACGGACCGGCCGCCGGCGTCACGCAAGCCCACCCGCATCGGGCGCTAGAGATGTCCCACCGGCCGGCAGGCATGTCTTGACTTGTCCAACATGCGTTTCTATAATGGTGACACAATCAGCCAGACTGCCGCAGCCAGCTCGACTAGGCCGGGTCAGGTTCCCACCTCAAATCCTTTTTCCGTGCACAAGGCTTGGAGGCGAAGTCTGTGGCTTTTAGCTCTCATACGCAGCGGGAAGACTACAGTGTCTTCGAAGGCATGCCGGACGAAGACGTAGTGGAGACCGCGCGTGAGGGTGACAGGCTGGCCCAAGAGTACCTCATCAACAAGTACCGCAACTTCGTCAGAGCCAAGGCCAGGTCTTATTTTCTCATCGGGGCCGACCGTGAGGACATAATTCAGGAGGGCATGATAGGTCTCTACAAGGCCATCCGGGACTTCAGGAGCGACAAGCTGTCATCTTTCCGCGCCTTCGCGGAGTTGTGCATAACGCGGCAGATTATAACCGCCATCAAGACGGCGACGAGACAGAAACACATCCCGCTCAACTCGTACGTGTCGCTGAACAAGCCCATATACGACGAGGATTCGGACCGCACTCTTCTTGACGTGATCTCCGGCACCAAGATAACCGACCCGGAGGAACTCATCATAAGCCGGGAAGAGTTCGGGAACATCGAGGAGAAGATGGTCGAGATTCTGAGCGACCTCGAGTGGCGGGTGCTGATGGCCTATCTCGACGGCAAGTCGTACCAGGAGATAGCCAATGAGCTGGACAGGCATGTCAAATCCATCGACAACGCCCTGCAGAGGGTCAAGCGGAAGCTGGAGAAGTATCTCGAACGGCGCGGAGAGCCCGGCGGGCGTTCCGCGGTCAGGGGCGGCGGCACGAACCGGTCCCAGGCTCTGGCCTGACACGATGCGCTTCCTTGACCCCCATGACCAAACCGCGTATAATGTGTGAGCGACCGGCGCGGGGAGCGGCCGGTCGAACCTTGAAAAAGAGGTACCAGCCCAGTGCTGGCGTAGCTCAACAGGCAGAGCGGCTGACTTGTAATCAGCAGGTTTTGGGTTCGAGTCCCATCGCCAGCTCCAGCTGTCCAATAGTGGAGAGGTACCCAAGTGGCCAAAGGGGGCAGACTGTAAATCTGCTGGCGGACGCCTTCGCTGGTTCAAATCCAGCCCTCTCCACCACCTCATACCGCGGGGTGGAGCAGTCAGGTAGCTCGTCGGGCTCATAACCCGGAGGCCGTGGGTTCAAATCCCACCCCCGCAACCAAGACAAGCGGACGGCACGTCCATCACGGCCGTGCCGTCTTAATGCATTCAGAGCCACCGTAGCTCAGAGGTAGAGCCCCCGCATGGTAAGCGGGTGGTCATGGGTTCGATTCCCATCGGTGGCTCCACTTCTTTATCGGCGACTCCGCACGGCCGGCCCGCCGGCCGGAGGTCCGTCAGCGGCGTGGGCCTGCGCCCGCACCCGGCAGGGAGGAAGGATTACTCCGGGGGGGCGCGAAAAGCATAGAGGCCCTGCAGCCCTGACATAATTAGGACAGGGTAGCAAAAGGAGGCATCCCTCGGTATGGCCAAGAAGAAGTTCGAGCGCACGAAGCCGCACGTGAACATCGGGACGATCGGTCATGTGGACCACGGGAAGTCGACGCTCACGTCGGCGATCACGCTTGTCTTGTCGAAGAGGGACCAGGCGGAGTATGTGCCGTTCGACGAGATCGACAAGGCGCCTGAGGAGCGTGAGCGGGGTATCACGATCAACACGGCGCACGTGGAGTATGAGACGGAGAAGCGGCACTACGCGCATGTCGACTGTCCCGGTCATGCGGACTACGTGAAGAACATGATCACCGGGGCGGCGCAGATGGACGGGTCGATCCTGGTGGTGTCGGCGGCGGACGGGCCCATGCCGCAGACGCGGGAGCACATTCTCCTGGCGCGGCAGGTCGGGGTGCCGGCGATGGTGGTCTACATGAACAAGACGGACATGGTGGACGACCCGGAGCTTTTGGAGCTGGTGGAGCTCGAGGTACGGGAGCTACTGAGCAAGTATGAGTTCCCGGGCGACGAGATCCCGGTGGTGAAGGGGTCGGCCTTGAAGGCTCTGGAGTGCGGGTGCGGCCGTCCGGAGTGCGAGTGGTGCAAGTCGGTCCTCGAGCTCATGGACGCGGTCGACGAGTATATCCCGACGCCGGAGCGTGACACGGAGAAGCCGTTCCTGATGCCTGTGGAGGACGTGTTCAGCATCACGGGTCGCGGGACGGTGGCGACGGGCCGGGTCGAGCGCGGCCGGGTGAAGGTCGGGGACGAGGTCGAGATCGTCGGGCTGATGGACAAGCCGCGCAAGACGGTGGCGACCGGGGTGGAGATGTTCCGGAAGATCCTCGACGAGGGGATAGCCGGGGACAACATCGGGGTGCTTTTGCGCGGCATCGACAAGGACGAGGTCGAGCGGGGGCAGGTCCTGGCGAAGCCCGGCTCGATCAAGCCGCACACGAAGTACAAGGCGCAGGTCTACGTTCTGACCAAGGAAGAGGGTGGGCGTCACTCGCCGTTCTTCAACGGGTATCGCCCGCAGTTCTACTTCCGGACGACGGACGTGACGGGGACCATCAAGCTGCCGGAGGACGTGGAGATGGTGATGCCGGGCGACAACGTGAACATGGAGGTCGAGCTCATCACCCCCATCGCCATCGAGGAAGGCCTCAGGTTCGCCATCCGTGAGGGCGGACGGACCGTCGGCGCCGGTGTCGTCACGTCCATCATCGAGTAGGCGGACGGCAGGCGAAGCCGACAGGGCGGCACCGATTCAGGTGGTTTCGGACGGCCGGGGAGCCCGCCGCGGAGCGGGCTCCCCGCCCTCGCGGTTTTGTTGACACCGTTTGCCTCGCTGTGGTAGATTTGATACCGCTACCGGCCCTGTCGGGGCCAGGCGGGGCTTCAGAGGACGGGAGTGGCGGGTGTGCGGGAGATCATCACCCTTGCCTGCACCGAGTGCAAGAGGCGGAACTACACCACCACGAAGAACAAGCGTAACGACCCTGAGCGGATCGAGCTCAAGAAGTACTGCCGGTGGTGCGGCCGGCACACCGTCCACAAGGAGACCCGATGAACACGCAGGGGCGGGCCGGATAAACGAACGAAGGCCCGGCCCCGGGGAGCAAGACCAAATCAAGGTAAAGTTTTGAGGTAGGCCCGTAGCTCTAATGGGTAGAGCGGCGGTCTCCAAAACCGCATGTTGGGGGTTCGAGTCCCTCCGGGCCTGCCATTAAAATTCGGGGCGTGGTTGGCGTATGCACTGGCTCAGGTCTCTGCCGGCGCGGGTGGGGCGATACCTGCGCGAAGTGAGGACGGAACTGCGGAAGGTGGTCTGGCCCGACCGGAGACAGACCGTCGTCTACACCGGGGTGGTCGTCATCTCGGTGACCATCGTCGCGGCCATGATCTGGGTCGTGGATACGATTCTGAGCACCGGGCTCTCCCTGCTTCTCTTCGGGGCCTGAGCGGTCCGGGAGCCGGGCGGGGCCGTGCTGGAGGTGAGGGGCCTTCGGGCCCCTTGAGAATGCCTACGGAAAGAAACGGTAGCGAAGAGGACACCGTCTTGAGGTCCACCGGCACCGCCGCGGCGACCGGCGACACTCCGTCCGTGGTGGAGGACGAACCTGCAGACCCGACGGAGGCGGACCGGCCCGGGCAGGACGGCGGAGACAACGAGGATGACCGTGCCGCCGAGACCGCCGCCGAGGCCCAGGAAGAACAGGAAGAAGAGGAAGGCGGCGGCGAGGCTCACCCCGACCATCCCGAGAAGAAGTGGTACGTGGTCCACACCTACTCGGGCTATGAGGGCAAGGTCAAGAAGAACCTCGAGAAGCGGATCGAGTCCATGCTGATGCAGGACAAGATCTTCCGCATCATCGTCCCCACCGAGGACCAGATCGAGTACAAGGACGGCCGGAAGCTCATCAGCAAGAAGAAGATCTTCCCGGGATACGTTCTCGTGGAAATGGTCATGAACGACGACTCGTGGTACGTGGTCCGCAACACCCCAGGCGTCACCGGGTTCGTCGGCTCCGGCACGAGGCCCGTGCCGCTCGAGCCGAGCGAGGTCCGGAGCATCCTGCGGCACATGGGGGTTGACGAGCCCAGACCGAAGGTCATCTATGAACGCGGGGAGAGCGTCAAGGTCATCAGCGGACCGTTCATGGGGTTCATCGGAAAGGTCAAGGAGATCAACCTCGACAAGGGTAAGCTCAGGGTGTCCGTGTCGATGTTCGGCCGGGAGACCCCTGTGGAACTCGACTTCAGCCAGGTAGAGAAGCTCTAAAGGGTCGGCAGGGTTGCGGCTCTCCGTCCGGGCGGCGCCATCACAGACAGGAGAAGAGGTTCGTTCCAGTGGCCAAGAAGGTTCTCGCGATTATCAAGCTCCAGATACCGGCCGGCAAGGCTACGCCGGCCCCGCCGGTGGGCCCGGCTTTGGGCCAGCACGGCGTGAACATCATGGCCTTCTGCAAGGAGTACAACGAAAGGACGGCCAAGCAGGCCGGCCTGGTCGTTCCCGTTGAGATAACGGTGTTCGAAGACCGCTCCTTCACCTTCGTCTGCAAGACCCCCCCGGCTTCCGTCCTGCTCAAGAGGGCCGCGGGTCTTGAGAAGGGATCGGGTGTGCCCAACCGGGAGAAGGTCGGCCGGGTGACGCGGGAGCAGGTCCGGGAGATAGCCCAGACGAAGATGGCCGACCTGAACGCCGCAAGCCTCGAGGCGGCCATGCGGATGATCGAGGGTACGGCCCGCAGTATGGGTATAACGGTGGAGGAGTAAGACGATGAAGCAGGCCAGAAGCTACAGGGAAGTGGCGGCGAAGGTGGACCCGGAGCGCCTCTACGACCCCGAGGAAGCCATCCGCCTCGTGAAGGAGACGAAGCGGGCCAAGTTCGACGAGACGGTCGAGGTCGCGGTGAGGTTGGGCATCGATGTCAAGCACGCCGACCAGATGGTCCGCGGGACCGTCGTCCTTCCGGCGGGGACGGGCAAGCAGAGGAAGGTCCTCGTCTTCGCGAAGGGGGAGAAGGCGCGGGAGGCCGAAGAGGCCGGTGCCGATTATGTCGGGGCCGAGGACCTTGCCGCGAAGATCCAGGAGGGCTGGCTCGACTTCGACGTCGCCGTCGCCACGCCGGACATGATGAGCGTGGTGGGGAAGCTCGGCCGTATCCTGGGCCCTCGCGGGCTCATGCCCAACCCCAAGTCGGGGACGGTCACCTTCGACATCGCCCAGGCGGTCCGGCAGATAAAGGCGGGCAAGATCGAGTTCAGGGCCGACAAGACCGGTATCGTTCACGCTCCCATCGGGAAGGCCTCCTTCGAGGACGAGAAGCTCCTCGACAACTTCAGGACCCTGATGGAGGCCTTGAGCAAGGCCAGGCCGGCGGCGGCCAAGGGCCAGTACTTCCGGAGCGTCGTCCTCTCCCTGACCATGGGGCCCGGCGTTCGGGTGAACACCCAGAAGCTCGTTCAATAGAACATCGACCTTTCGGCCCGGGCCGTCTCCGAGCAGGATGCGGCCGGGCCGAAGGATGAAATCCAAGACGCGTGAACCGGCCGTAGACAGCAGGTGTCTCCGGGAGGAGCCCGGGAGACCTAAGCGGCCCCGTGTGGCCGGCCTGCCGAGGCGATCAGGGCGGCGGTCTTCCCGCCGTGCGGTGCCCTGCGCCCGTCTGCGGCGCAGGGTTTCGACGTTTCGGGGCGGACCGGTTCAGGTGACCGGGAGGTGAGTCGGGTTGGTGACACGCCGGCAGAAGGAAGAGACGGTGGAGGTCCTCGAGGAGAAGTTCAAGAGAGCGCAATCGGTCGTCCTTGCGGACTTCCAGGGTCTTTCCGTGGCTGACATGAACCTCCTCAGGAGCATGGCTCGTGAGGCCGGTGTGGAGTTTCGGGTGGTCAAGAACTCCCTCGTGCTGCTGGCGACCCAGAGGGCGGGCATCGAGGGCCTCGAGCCCTTCCTCGTCGGTCCGACAGGGGTCGCCTTCGGCTACGAAGACCCGGTGACGCCGGCCAAGGTGATCAGCCGGTTCGGAGCAAAGACCAAGAAGGAACTCTCCTTCAAGGGCGGATACCTCGAAGGGCGCGTCCTGGGGGCCGAAGAGGTGAAGTCCCTCGCGGCCCTGCCCACCCGGACCGAGCTGCTCGGGCAACTCGCAGGGACCGTACAGGGGCCCGTCGCTGCGTTCCACCGGGTCCTGGCCGGCAACCTGAGAGGGCTCGTCATCGCCCTCAACCGTATCGCTGAGCAGAAGACCCAAGCCGCGTAGCCCGGGCCCGGCCACCCGGCCCTGGAGCCCGGCCTGAAGGTGCCTTCGGGCGCCTAAGCTTTCAGGAGGTGTAGCTGGTGTCGAAAGTCGATGAGATTATCGAGGCCGTGAAGGGCCTGACCGTCCTTGAACTCTCCCAGCTCGTCAAGGCCCTCGAGGAGGAGTTCGGGGTCTCGGCGGCGGCTCCGGTTGCCGTCGCACCCGCGGCCGCCGCTCCGGCGGCCGGCGCCGCGGCGGCCGAGGAGGAGAAGAGCGAGTTCGACGTCATTCTCAAGTCCGCCGGGGACAAGAAGATCCAGGTCATCAAGGCCGTCCGGGAGATCACCGGCCTCGGCCTCAAGGAGGCCAAGGACCTGGTCGACGGGGCGCCGAAGCCGGTGAAGGAAAAGGTCTCCAAGGAAGAGGCCGAGTCCATAAAGGCCAAGCTGGAAGAGCAGGGTGCCAGCGTCGAGATAAAGTAGAACTCAGGCCGACCGGACCCACAGCGGGCGAAGGGGGGCCCTCCGAAGCCCCCCTTCGCCGCCTTGTTGCGGGCAACGGATTTTCGGGATTTGCTTTTGACAAACAAAGGGGGTCGTGTTACACTAGTAACTTGCTTATTGCAGCGGGCAGGAGAAGGAATTCTATGTATCGTACTCCCTCCGGAGGGTAACACTAAGCTTATTCCTTACAACAGAGGTCCCTGCATGTCACCCATGGCCCAGGGATACCCCTGACCCGAGTTCCGGGGGTCCCGAGTCTTTCCGTGCGGGAGGAGAGCCACGGCATGCCGAAAGGCGTGAGGGAACGGGAGCATTTCGGGCGGATCAAGGAAGTCCTTGAGATGCCGGACCTCATCGAGATCCAGCGCAAGTCTTACGATTGGTTCCTGAGAGACGGCCTCCGTGAGATGTTCAAGGACATCTCCCCCATCGAGGACTTCACCGGGAACCTCGTCCTGGAGTTCATCGACCACCGCCTCGACGAACCCAAGTACAGCGTCGCCGAGTGCCGCGAACGCGACGTGACCTATGCCGCACCCCTGCGGGTGAACGTCAGGCTCATCAACCGCGAGACCGGCGAGGTCAAGGAGCAGGAAGTCTTCATGGGCGACTTCCCGCTCATGACCGAGAAGGGCACCTTCATCATCAACGGCGCCGAGAGGGTGGTCGTGAGCCAGCTCGTCAGGTCTCCCGGCGCCTACTACTCCGAGCAGGTCGACGCCACCGGCAAGCGCCTCATCTTCTGCACCCTCATCCCGAACCGCGGAGCCTGGCTCGAGTTCGAGACCGACAGTCATGACGTGATCTACGTCCGGGTCGACCGGACCCGCAAGATACCCGTGACCGTCCTCCTCCGCGCCTTCGGGTACGACACGAACGAAGAGATACTGAGGGTTCTCGGCGAGTCGACGCACATCCTCAACACCCTCGACAAGGACCCTACCCAGTCCGAACATGAGGCTCTCATCGAGATCTACAAGCGCCTGCGTCCCGGTGAGCCGCCCACGGTGGAGAGTGCCAGGGGTCTTCTGGAGTCGCTGTTCTTCGAGACCCGGCGCTACGACCTCGCCAAGGTGGGCCGGTACAAGCTCAACAAGAAGCTCAGTTTCGAGCGGCGCCTGCGCGGCACGGTCGCCGCCGAGGACATCAGGGACAAGGCCGGGAACGTCATCGTTCCGGCCGGGACGACCATCGGCCGTGATGAGGCCAAGAAGATCGATGCGGCCGGCATAACCAGTGTCGAGGTCGAGGTGGGCAACACCCGGGTGAGGGTCATCGGAAACGGCTGCCCGCCGACGGACGTCCGGGCCCTGACCCGTCAGGACATCGTCGCCGTCATCAACTACATGTTGACCATGTACAAGGGCCTCGGCAGGGCCGACGACATCGACCACCTCGGCAACCGCCGCCTGAGGTGTGTCGGCGAGCTGCTCCAGAACCAGTTCCGCATCGGCCTGGCCCGGATGGAGCGGGTGGTCAAGGAGCGCATGACCATCCAGGACGTCGACATCATCACCCCCCAGGCCCTTATCAACATCCGGCCGGTCGTGGCCGCGGTCAAGGAGTTCTTCGGGTCCAGTCAGCTCTCACAGTTCATGGACCAGACCAACCCTCTGGCCGAGCTGACCCACAAGCGGCGGCTGAGCGCGCTCGGGCCGGGCGGTCTGACCAGGGAGCGGGCCGGCTTCGAGGTCCGCGACGTCCATGACTCGCACTACGGACGCATGTGCCCCATCGAGACTCCGGAAGGCCCGAACATCGGGCTCATCGGCAATCTCAGCACCTACGCCCGGGTGAACGAGTACGGCTTCATCGAGACGCCTTACCGGCGCGTCGACAAGGAAAGGAAGGTCGTCACCGACGAGATCGAGTACCTCACGGCGGACGACGAAGAGGAGAACATCATCGCTCAGGCCAACGAGCCGCTCGAGAACGGGTGGTTCAAGAACCGGAGGGTGACCTGCCGCCACCGCAACGAGATCGTCACGGTCCCGGCCGAGAAGGTGGACTACATGGACGTCTCGCCCAAGCAGGTCGTGAGCGTCGCCTCGGCCTTGATACCGTTCCTCGAGAACGACGATGCCGGGCGCGCCCTGATGGGCGCCAACATGCAGCGCCAGGCCGTCCCGCTCATCCGGAGCGAGGCGCCCCTCGTCGGGACGGGCATCGAGGCCCGGGTCGCCCACGACTCGGGCGTCCTCGTCACGGCCCACCGCGCCGGCACCGTCACCAGGGTCACGGCCCGCGAGATAGTCGTCGACTGCGGTAAGGATGGACAGGACACCTATGAACTGATGAAGTTCGGCCGCTCCAACCAGGGTACGTGCATGAACCAGAAGCCTGTCGTAAGGGTCGGCCAGAAGGTGGAAAGAGGCGACCTGCTCGCCGACGGCCCCTCCACCGACCACGGCGAGCTGGCCCTGGGCCGGAACGTGCTCGTCGCCTTCATGCCCTGGGAGGGCTACAACTTCGAGGACGCCATCCTCATCTCGGAGAGACTCGTCCGTGACGACGTGTTCACCTCCATACACATAGAGGAACACGAGTGTGAAGCGCGCGACACGAAGCTGGGTCCTGAGGAGATAACCAGGGACATCCCGAATGTCGGTGAGGACGTCCTCAAGAACCTGGACGAACGCGGCATCATCCGCGTCGGCGCCGAGGTCATGCCCGGGGACATCCTCGTCGGGAAGGTCACCCCGAAGGGCGAGACCGAGCTCACGGCTGAGGAACGGCTCCTGCGGGCCATCTTCGGTGAGAAGGCCCGTGAGGTCCGTGACACCTCCCTCCGGGTGCCTCACGGGGAGAGCGGCATCGTCGTCGACGTGAAGGTCTTCTACCGCGAGGCAGGCGACGAGCTGGGTCCCGGCGTCAACCAGCTCGTGCGCTGTTATGTGGCCCAGAAGCGCAAGATATCGGAAGGCGACAAGATGGCCGGCCGCCACGGGAACAAGGGCGTCATCGCCAAGATCCTCCCCGACGAGGACATGCCCTTCCTTCCCGACGGGCGTCCGGTGGACATCGTCCTCAACCCCCTCGGGGTCCCGTCGAGGATGAACATCGGCCAGATCCTGGAGACCCACCTGGGTTGGGCCGCGAGGGCTCTCGGTATCTGGATCTCAAGCCCGGTCTTCGACGGGGCGACCGAGGACGACGTCGCCGACTACCTGGAGAAGGCCGGCCTTCCGCGGGACGGGAAGATCCAGCTCCGGGACGGCCGCACCGGGCTGCCGTTCGACAGCAGGGTCACCGTCGGGTACGCCTACATGCTGAAGCTCGCCCACCTCGTCGACGACAAGATCCACGCGCGGTCGACGGGTCCCTACTCCCTTGTCACCCAGCAGCCCCTCGGAGGCAAGGCGCAGTTCGGCGGTCAGCGCTTCGGGGAGATGGAGGTCTGGGCCTTGGAGGCCTATGGTGCGGCCTATACCCTCCAGGAGCTCCTCACTGTGAAGTCGGACGACGTCGTCGGCCGGGTCAAGACCTACGAGGCCATCGTCAAGGGAGAGAACGTCCCTGAGCCCGGTGTGCCGGAATCCTTCAAGGTCTTGATAAAGGAACTCCAGAGCCTTGCTCTGGATGTCAAGGTCCTCTCGGAGGACTCCCGTGAGATAGAGATCCGGGAGGCGGATGACGATGTCGTCGAGCGGGCCCGCGAACTGGACCTCGACCTCGGCGGCGGCGAGGAACTCGATGAGGAGGGCGGGCTGGCGGCGAGCGGTCTCGGCCGTGCGGCCAGCCGTCGCCTGGAGGCCAGGCGCTTCCTCGCCGGCGCGGCCGACGAGGAAGACCAGCTCTTCCTCTCGCTGAGACCGGACGAGGACGGTGCCGCCGCCTCGGCCGCTCCGGAACGAGAGGCCGAGGATGAAGGCAGTGTCGAGGAGGAAGAGGACGCGGAGGCCAGGCGGCGCCAGGCCCGCGCCCTCCTCACGGGCGGGGAGGAGGACCGGCAGGAGGAGGAAGCCGAGGCCGACCCGGAGCCCCGTGATGAGGAGGACCCGGGCCTTCCGCCCGAAGGCGCGGAGGATGAAGCTGATGAGGAGCAGGGCGGATGACGCGGCGCCGGTCGTCCGCGTGTCCCAGACTCTGTGTTCACCGGTGTCTCCATCAAGCCTGCCGGAGGAGATAACCTGTGCTTGACGTGAACAACTTCGACTCCCTGAAGATCGGTCTGGCGTCACCCGAGCAGATCGTCGAGTGGTCGCGGGGAGAGGTCAAGAAGCCTGAGACCATCAACTACCGAACCCTGAAGCCTGAACGCGACGGCCTGTTCTGCGAGCGCATCTTCGGGCCGCAGCGCGACTGGGAGTGCCACTGCGGCAAGTACAAGAGGATCCGCTATAAGGGCATCGTGTGCGACCGCTGCGGGGTCGAGGTGACGCGGTCCAAGGTGCGCCGCGAAAGGATGGGGCACATCAAGCTCGCCGCGCCCGTCTCGCACATCTGGTACTTCAAGGGTATCCCGAGCCGGATGGGCCTCCTTCTCGACATCTCACCGCGGGCGCTGGAAAAGGTCCTCTACTTCGCCGCCTACATCGTCACGGACCCGGGTGAGACCACTCTCAGCCCCCGGCAAGTGCTGACAGAGGTGGAGTACCGCGAAGCCAGGGAGAAGTTCGGCCAGTCCTTCAAGGCCGGGATGGGCGCTGAGGCGGTGCTCGAGCTCCTCGAGCAGATAGACCTGGACCAGATGGCCAGGGAGCTCCGGGCCGAGATAAGGCAGGCCTCCGGACAGCGCAAGACCCGGGCCACCCGCCGCTTGGAGGTCGTCGAGGCCTTCCGCAAGTCCGGCAACCGCCCGGAGTGGATGATCCTCAGGTACATACCGGTCATCCCGCCCGACCTCAGACCGATGGTCCAACTCGACGGCGGCCGGTTCGCCACCTCCGACCTCAACGACCTCTACCGACGGGTCATCAACCGGAACAACCGTCTCAAGAGGCTCCTCGACCTCGGGGCGCCGGACATCATCGTCCGGAACGAGAAGCGGATGCTCCAGGAGGCTGTTGACGCCCTCATCGACAACGGCCGCCGCGGACGGCCGGTCACCGGCCCGGGCAACCGGCCGCTGAGATCCCTCAGCGACATGCTGAAGGGCAAGCAGGGACGTTTCCGGCAGAACCTGCTCGGGAAGCGGGTCGACTACTCCGGCCGTTCGGTCATCGTCATCGGGCCGGAGCTGAAGCTGCACCAGTGCGGCCTCCCCAAGGAGATGGCCCTGGAGCTCTTCAAGCCCTTCGTGATGAAGAGGCTGGTCAACCTGGGGTACGCCCATAACATAAAGAGCGCCAAGCGGATGGTCGAGCGGATGCGTCCCGAGGTGTGGGACATCCTCGAGGAGGTCATCAAGGAGCACCCCGTCCTCCTCAACCGTGCGCCCACCCTCCACCGCCTGGGCATCCAGGCCTTCGAACCCGTCCTCGTGGAGGGGCGGGCCATCAAGGTCCACCCCCTTGTCTGCACCGCCTACAACGCCGACTTCGACGGGGACCAGATGGCCGTTCACGTGCCTCTCTCCTCCGAGGCTCAGGCTGAGGCGAGGGTCCTCATGCTCTCGGCCAACAACCTCCTGAGCCCGAAGGACGGGACTCCGGTCGTTTCGCCCAGCAAGGACATGGTCCTCGGTATCTACTACCTGACCATTGAGAGCGACGAGCGGGCCCCGGACGGAGAAGACGAGGGTGCCGGCGCCGGTGCCGGAGCCGGCGCCGGACAGGCGGAGGAGGGCGCCGCCGAGGGCGGGGAGGCCGCTCCGGAAGACCGCCGGAAGGCGGGGCTCAAGGCCTATTCAGGCCCTGACGAGGCCATCATGGCCTACCAGTTGGGGATGCTGAGGCTCCACCAGCCGATCCTGGTGAAGTACGACGGTGAGCTCCTCCGGACCACCGTCGGCCGTGTCATCTTCAATGACAGTCTGCCCGAGCCCCTCAGGTTCGTCAATGAGGAGGTCGACCGCGACGTCCTGGCCGACATCGTGGCCAAGTGCTACCGCATCTGCGGCCAGGCTACGACGGCGGCCATGCTCGACAGGATCAAGGACCTCGGGTTCGCCTACGCCACCCGGGCCGGGACGACCATAGCCCTCTCCGACCTCCAGGTCCCCATCTCCAAGGAGGAGATACTGGCCGAGGCCGACGAGAAGGTCGCGAACGTGGAGCAGCAGTTCCGCCGGGGCCTCATCACCAACGAGGAGCGCCGCCGCAAGGTCATCGAGATCTGGAACCAGGCCAAGGACACGGTCACCAACAACCTGATGAAGAGCCTCCAGGCGGACAAGTTCAACTCGGTCTACATGATGGCCCATTCGGGGGCGCGGGGCAACGTGAGCCAGATCTCCCAGTTGGCCGGGATGCGGGGCCTGATGGCCGACCCGGCGGGGCAGATCATAGAGCACCCCGTCAGGGCCAACTTCCGCGAGGGGCTGACCGTCCTCGAGTACTTCACCTCCACCCACGGCACGCGCAAGGGCCTTGCCGACACCGCCCTGCGGACGGCAGACTCCGGGTATCTCACCCGGCGCCTGGTGGATGTCTGCCAGGACGTCATCGTCAGAGAGTGGGACTGCGGGACGACCCTGGGCATACCGGTCGCCGAGATTCGGGACGGCGCCGAGGTCATCGAGGACTTCAGGTCCCGCATTGTGGGCCGGGTCGCCCTCGAGGACATCAGGCACCCTGAGACCGACGAGGTCCTGGTGACGGCTGACGAGGAGATAACCGAGGAGCTGGCCGACAGGATCATCGAAGCCGGCATCCGGAAAGTCGAGATCCGGTCGGTCCTCACCTGCCGCACCAAGCACGGCGTGTGCAGTCTCTGCTACGGCCGTGACCTGGCCACGGGCAGGATCGTCAACGCCGGGGAGGCCGTGGGCATAATCGCCGCCCAGTCCATCGGCGAGCCGGGGACCCAGCTCACGATGAGGACCTTCCACACCGGCGGTGTCGCCGGAGAGGACATCACTCATGGTCTCCCGAGGGTCGAGGAGCTCTTCGAGGCCCGCAAGCCCAAGGGGCAGGCCGTCATCAGCGAGATCTCCGGTACCGTCCAGATTTCCGACAGCCGCGGGCGGCGTGAGATCATGGTCACGGCCGCCGACGGGGAGACGGCCACCTATGTCGTCCCTTACACGGCACGGCTGATCGTCCATGACGGGCAGGAGGTCGAGGCAGGGGACAGACTGACCGAGGGACCGGTCAACCCGCACGACATCCTCAAGATCAAGGGGACGCGGGATGTCCAGCTCCACCTCCTCCGTGAGGTCCAGAAGGTCTACCGGATGCAGGGTGTCGACATCAACGACAAGCACATCGAGACCGTGATCCGGCAGATGCTGCGCAAGGTCAAGGTCGAGGACCCCGGGGACACGGACCTCCTGCCGGGCGGTCTGGTGGAGCGTTTCGACTTCGAGGAGGCCAACGAGAAGGTCCTGGCCGAGGGGGGCAAGCCCGCATCGGCCAAGCCGGTGCTCATGGGCATCACCAAGGCCGCCTTGGCGACGGAATCCTTCCTGTCCGCGGCGTCCTTCCAGGAGACGACCCGCGTCCTCACCGACGCGGCGATAAAGGGCAAGAGGGACCGTCTGCTGGGCCTCAAGGAGAACGTCATCATCGGGAAGCTCATTCCGGCGGGCACCGGGATGAGCTGCTACCGCAACATCCGCATCACCTGCGAGGAGCTTGAGGAGGAGGAAGAGGAAGAGGCGGAGGTGCTCCTGCCGGAGGACGTCGAGGCGCCTGGACCCGAGGAGGCCGAGGCGCAGCCGCCGGGCGAGGGGGCCGCTCCGGGTGAGGGCGTCGTCGGGGACGGCCCTGCGGCCGGGGAGCCGCCGGCTGAGGACGGGGACGTGGAAGCCCGGAGCGAAGAAGTAGACGTCTCCCTCCCCGGTGAGGGGCAGGTGGAGGACCGTTCGCCGGCCGGGCCCGGGGCTTCCGCGGCTCCGGAGGCTGAAAGGTCTCGGGCCGACGACTAGCCGGACAGCCCGGGGACGCGGCAGGCGGCCTTTGCATTGACACTTTCAGGACCGGGTGCTAGAATAGGTGAGTGTTTGTCTGGCTTGACCCGGTTATTCCAGCTCAGGGGGAACGACTCAGTGTCGCTCTATGAGAGGCTTACCGGGGCCAAGGCTAAGACTGTGGGGACAAAGCAGACGCTGAAGGCGCTCCAGAAGGACCAGGTGAAGGTTGTCTACGTCGCCCGCGACGCCGAAGAGCGCGTGGTGCGGGAGCTCCTGAGGCTCTGCGAAGAGAAGAACGTCGAGGTTGTCTACGCCGACTCCATGGCGAGGCTAGGGCAAGCCTGCGGGATCCAGGTCGGGGCGGCCTCCGCGGCCGTGCTCGAGGACTAGCAAGGAGGCCTGACCAGCTAGGGCGCTGACAACTGAAGAGTTGATTGAAGGTCCTTTTTGTTCTCTTGGGAGGTGTTTCGTTGCCGACGATAAGCCAGTTGATCCGTAAGGGGAGAGCCCGCAAGCGGGAGAAGTCGAAATCGCCCGCCCTGCGCGGCAACCCTCAGAAGCGGGGCGTCTGCACGGTCGTGAAGACCATGCAGCCGAAGAAGCCCAACTCGGCTCTGCGGAAGGTGGCACGGGTGCGCCTGACCAACGGCGAGGAGGTCAGCGCCTACATCCCCGGTGAGGGGCACAACCTCCAGGAGCACTCCGTGGTCCTGGTGCGCGGCGGACGCGTCAAGGACCTGCCGGGTATCAGGTACCACATCATCCGGGGAACACTGGATGCCGCCGGGGTCGAGGGCCGCAAGCGCGGGCGGTCCAAGTACGGGACGAAGCGACCGAAGAAGTGACGTGAGGCAGGGGGGAGCACAGTGCCAAGACGCGGCAGGGCGCCGCGCCGGAAAATCGAGCCCGACCCGGTCTACGGCAATGAAGCCTTGGCCCGGTTCACGAACAAGATAATGTACGCCGGGCACAAGTCTCTGGCCCGGAAGATCGTCTACACGGCCTTGGACATCATCCGGGAGAGGACGGGCAAGGACCCCATCGAGGTCTTCCAGATGGCCCTGAAGAACGTGGCCCCCGTCCTCGAGGTCAAGTCGAGGAGGGTCGGCGGTGCCACGTACCAGGTGCCGGTCGAGGTGCGGCCTGAACGCAGGTCATCGCTTGCCATGCGCTGGCTCATCGACTCGGCGCGGAACCGGGGCGAAAGAAGCATGTCCGAACGGCTGGCCGCGGAGCTCATCGATGCGGCCAACAACACCGGCAACGCGGTGAAGAAGAAGGAAGACACGCACCGGATGGCCGAGGCCAACAAGGCCTTCGCCCACTACCGATGGTGATACGGTCGGGTGCCGGGCCTGCGGCCCGGTGCCGGCTATCGGTCGCCGGCGGGCCGGGCCTGCCGCCGGGAGAAGACGCCGGTCACGGAAGGGAGGTCGAGCGAGAGATGGCTAGAGAGCACGCCCTTGAAAAGGTGCGGAACATAGGTATCGTCGCCCACATCGACGCCGGGAAGACGACCACCACCGAGCGCATCCTGTTCTACACGGGACGCGTGCACCGGATGGGGGAGGTCCACGAGGGTTCCGCGACCATGGACTGGATGGTCCAGGAGAAGGAGCGGGGAATCACCATCACATCCGCCGCCACCGCGTGCGACTGGAAGGGTTTCCGCATCAACATTATCGATACGCCAGGGCACGTAGATTTCACCATCGAGGTCGAAAGGTCGCTCAGGGTCCTCGACGGGGCCGTCGTCATCTTCTGCGCCAAGGGCGGTGTCCAGCCCCAGTCGGAGACCGTCTGGCGTCAGGCCGACAAGTACCGGGTCCCGCGCATCGCCTACGTCAACAAGATGGACACCGTCGGGGCCGACTTCCTCGCGGTGGTCGAGGAGGCCCGCAGGAAGTTGGGCTGCCGGCCGGTGGTCGTCCAGCTCCCCATAGGGTGTGAGGACGGCTTCAGGGGCATCTGCGACCTGATCGAGGGCAAGGCGGTCTACTACACCGACGAGCTGGGAACGAGGCTCGTCGACAGGGAACCTCCCGAGGAGATGGCCGGCCTCATCAGCGAGTACCGCGAGAAGCTCCTGGAAGCGGCGGCAGAGCATGACGACGAGGTCATGGCCCTGTACCTCGAGGGCAAGGAGGTGCCGCCGGACCTCATCCGCCGGGCCCTTAGGCGCGGCACCGTCGAGGTCGAACTGGTGCCTTTCCTCTGCGGGGCCTCCTACCGCAACAAGGGGGTCCAGCTCCTCCTTGACGCCGTGACCGACTACCTCCCGTCTCCGGTCGACATCCCGGCCGTGGAGGGCAGGGTCCCGTCCACCGGCGAGCCGGCGTCGCGCAGGCCGAGTGACGAGGAGGCCGCCTCGGCTCTCGCCTTCAAGATCCAGACAGACCCCTATGTGGGGCGTCTGACCTATGTGCGCGTCTATTCCGGGGTCATCAAGGCCGGGAGCGTCCTTCTCAACCCCGCGCGGCGGAAGAGGGAGCGCGTCTCCCGCATCCTCCGGATGCACGCCCATCACCGGGAAGAAGTCGGCGAGGCGCGGACGGGTGACATCGTGGCCATCGTCGGGCTCAAGGAGACAAAGACCGGAGACACCCTCTGCACCGAAGCCCGGCCCATCGTCTTCGAGGAGATGACCTTCGCCGAGCCGGTCATCTCGGTGGCCATCGAGCCCAAGACAAAGGCCGACCAGGACAAGCTCACCACCTCGCTCGACCGGCTGACCGAAGAGGACCCGACCTTCCGGGCCTTCACGGACGAGGAGACCGGCCAGACGATAATCGCCGGCATGGGCGAGCTCCACCTGGAGATCATCGTCGACCGCCTCCTCCGGGAGTTCCACGTCAAGGCCAACGTGGGCCGTCCCCAAGTGGCCTACAGGGAGGCCATCCGGGGCCGCTCGCGGGCGGAAGGCCGCTTCGTCCGCCAGACCGGGGGACACGGCCAGTACGGTCACGTCTGGCTCGAGGTCGAACCGTCGGAGGAACCCTTCGTCTTCAAGAGCGCCATCAAGGGCGGGGTCATCCCGTCCGAGTTCATCGGCGCGGTGGAGCAGGGTGCCCGGGAGGCGTGCGAGAGCGGCGTCCTGGCCGGCTACCCTGTCATCGGGGTCTCGTGCACCCTTGTCGACGGTTCGTACCACGAGGTGGACTCCTCCGAGATGGCCTTCCGTGTGGCCGCGTCGATGGCCATGCGCAGGGCCCTCTCCAAGGCCGACCCGGTCATCCTCGAACCGGTGATGGAGGTCGAGGTCCTTGTCCCCGAGGAGTACATGGGCGACGTCCTGGCCGATATCAACGCACGGCGCGGCCGGGTCGACGGAATGGAGACGAGGAGCGGGGTCCATGTGATAAAGGCCCACGTGCCCCTGGCTGAGATGTTCGGGTACGCCACCGACCTGCGTTCCAAGAGCCAGGGACGGGGGACCTACACCATGCAGTTCGCCGCCTACGAGCCGGCGCCGCCCGCGGTGTCCAGCGCGGCCATCGGCGCCCGGGGGGCGGGGCGGAAGTAACCATCCCGGAACCGGGGCCTGCGCCGGCCCCGGACGGAGTAAGGGAGAACGAGCGAAAATGGCCAAGAAGAAGTTCGAGCGCACGAAGCCGCATGTGAACATCGGGACGATCGGTCATGTGGACCACGGGAAGTCGACGCTCACGTCGGCGATCACGCTTGTCTTGTCGAAGAGGGACCAGGCGGAGTATGTGCCGTTCGACGAGATCGACAAGGCGCCTGAGGAGCGTGAGCGGGGTATCACGATCAACACGGCGCACGTGGAGTATGAGACGGAGAAGCGGCACTACGCGCATGTCGACTGTCCCGGTCATGCGGACTACGTGAAGAACATGATCACCGGGGCGGCGCAGATGGACGGGTCGATCCTGGTGGTGTCGGCGGCGGACGGGCCCATGCCGCAGACGCGGGAGCACATTCTCCTGGCGCGGCAGGTCGGGGTGCCGGCGATGGTGGTCTACATGAACAAGACGGACATGGTGGACGACCCGGAGCTTTTGGAGCTGGTGGAGCTCGAGGTACGGGAGCTACTGAGCAAGTATGAGTTCCCGGGCGACGAGATCCCGGTGGTGAAGGGGTCGGCCTTGAAGGCTCTGGAGTGCGGGTGCGGCCGTCCGGAGTGCGAGTGGTGCAAGTCGGTCCTCGAGCTCATGGACGCGGTCGACGAGTATATCCCGACGCCGGAGCGTGACACGGAGAAGCCGTTCCTGATGCCTGTGGAGGACGTGTTCAGCATCACGGGTCGCGGGACGGTGGCGACGGGCCGGGTCGAGCGCGGCCGGGTGAAGGTCGGGGACGAGGTCGAGATCGTCGGGCTGATGGACAAGCCGCGCAAGACGGTGGCGACCGGGGTGGAGATGTTCCGGAAGATCCTCGACGAGGGGATAGCCGGGGACAACATCGGGGTGCTTTTGCGCGGCATCGACAAGGACGAGGTCGAGCGGGGGCAGGTCCTGGCGAAGCCCGGCTCGATCAAGCCGCACACGAAGTACAAGGCGCAGGTCTACGTTCTGACCAAGGAAGAGGGTGGGCGTCACTCGCCGTTCTTCAACGGGTATCGCCCGCAGTTCTACTTCCGGACGACGGACGTGACGGGGACCATCAAGCTGCCGGAGGACGTGGAGATGGTGATGCCGGGCGACAACGTGAACATGGAGGTCGAGCTCATCACCCCCATCGCCATCGAGGAAGGCCTCAGGTTCGCCATCCGTGAGGGCGGACGGACCGTCGGCGCCGGTGTCGTCACGTCCATCATCGAGTAGGCGGACGGCAGGGGGGTAGGTCATGACGAGCCAGAAGATACGCATCCGCCTGCGGGCCTTCGACCACAAGATTCTGGACCAGTCCGCTGAGCGGATCGTGCACACGGCACGGCGCACCGGCGCCAAGGTCTCGGGACCGGTTCCTCTTCCGACGGAGAAGAGCGTCTACACCATCCTGGTGGCGCCGAACGGCGAGAAGGACATCAGGGAGCAGTTCGAGATGAGGACGCACAAGCGCCTCATCGACATCGTCGAGCCTACGGCCAAGACGGTCGACGCGCTCATGAGGTTGGACCTGCCGGCCGGGGTCGACATCGAGATCAAGCTCTGAGGAGTTCCGACCCGGTGCCGGGTCGGGGCGGGGGACGCCTGCGGCGTCCCCGTGATAGGAGGCAAGTGTTCATGCCCAAGGGGATCCTGGGACGCAAGGTCGGCATGACACGGCTCTTCGACGAGCACGGGCATACCGTCCCGGTGACGGTGGTCCAGGCCGGTCCCTGCGTCGTGGTCCAGCGGCGCACCCGGGAGAAGGACGGCTACGAAGCCATTCAGCTCGGCCTGGGAGAGCAGTCGGAGCACCGGGTCTCCAAACCCCTCAAGGGGCATTTCGCCAAGGCCAAGGTTAAGCCGGCCCAGGTCCTCCGTGAGATCCGCGTGGAGGACAGCTCGGCCTATGAGGTCGGCCAGACGATCTCGGCTGACATCTTCCAGCCCGGTGACATCGTCTGCGTGACGGGCACGTCCAAGGGGAAGGGTTTCGCCGGGGGCATCAAGAGGCACGGGTTCAGGCGCGGGCCGATGGCCCACGGCTCAAAGTACCACCGGGCGCCCGGTTCCCTCCAGTCGCGTGACGCGGCCCGGGTGTTCAAAGGGCGCAAGCTGCCGGGGCACATGGGCGCCGAAAGGGTCACCGTGCGCGGGCTGACCGTGGTCGGCGTCGACCCCGAGAGGAACCTCCTCTTGATCAAAGGCGCCGTACCGGGACCGAGGGGCGGTCTGGTCGTGGTCCGCGACCAGGCCGGGGCCCGGCGAAAGAAGGTGTGAGGAGTTGCCCAGAGTTGACGTCTACAACGTCGACGGCGAGGTCGTCGGCGAGGTCGAACTGAGCGACGCCTTGTTCGGGGCAGAGGTGAACGAGGCCTTGATGCACCAGGCGGTGACCGCCTACCTGGCCGCGCAGCGCCGGGGGACGGCCTCGACCAAGGGGCGGTCCGAGGTCCGCGGCGGCGGCCGCAAGCCGTGGAGACAGAAGGGGACCGGCCTCGCCCGCGCCGGCAGCATCCGCTCGCCCATCTGGCGCGGAGGCGGCATCACCTTCGGCCCGAAGCCGCGCGACTACACCCAGGCCCTCCCGAAGCGGATGCGCCGGAAGGCCCTCTGCTCGGCCCTGTCGGCCAAGGTCAGGGACGGGAGCCTGCTCGTCCTCGACACCATAGAGCTGGAGGAGCCGAAGACGAAGAAGGTCGTCTCGATACTCGAGAAGCTCAACGTGAAGGGGTCGGCCCTCATCGTGACCCCTGAGACCGACCGCACCCTGGTCCTCTCGGCCAGGAACATACCGGGGGTCGACACCCGGCGGGCCGACGACCTGAACGTCTACGACCTCCTGGGCCACGCCAAGGTCCTCATGACCCGGGACGCCGTGGCAAGGGTCGAGGAGGTGTTCGGATCGTGAAGCGGGCCGCGGATATCCTCATCCGCCCGGTCGTCACGGAGAAGACGACAGCCGCGATGGCCGAGAACAAGTACACGTTCCTGGTCGACCCCAGGGCCAACAAGAACCAGATCAAGCGGGCTGTGGAAGAGGCGTTCGGGGTAAGGGTGAGGAGCGTCAACACCATCAGGCAGCTCGGCAAGATGCGCCGGATGGGCGTCTTCCGCGGGAGGCGGCCGAGCTACAAGAAAGCTGTCGTCACCCTCGAAGAGGGAGAGAGGATCAAGGTCTTCGAGGATATGAGCTGACCGGGACCCGGGGCCGGACCCGGGCCGTCCGCATCGGCGGCGGCACCGGGCGGCCGGCCGGCGGCGCTGAGGTCGGTGCCGGCCGGGTCTCTGGAGGAGTTGAGCGCCAGTGCCTATCAAGAAATACAAACCGACTTCGCCGGGGCGGCGGGGCATGACCGTCTCCACCTTCGAGGAGATCACGAAGAAGCGGCCTGAGAAGGCCCTGGTCTCCCGGAAGAAGAGGTGGGGCGGACGGAACAGCCACGGCAGAGTCACGGTCAGGCACCGTGGAGGGGGCCACCGCCGGGCCCTGCGCGACGTGGACTTCAAACGGGACAAGGACGGCGTCCCGGCCAAGGTCGCCGCTATCGAGTACGACCCTAACCGCTCGGGACGTCTGGCCCTCCTTCACTACGCCGACGGTGAGAAGCGCTACATCCTGGCTCCCCTGGGGCTCAGGGTCGGCGACACCGTGGTGTCGGGTCCCGGTGCCGACGTCCGGATAGGGAACCACCTGCCCCTTTCCGAGGTGCCGACGGGGACGTTCGTCCACAACATCGAGCTCACCCCAGGCAAAGGGGGTCAGCTCTGCCGTGCGGCCGGGACCTCGGCCCAGCTCATGGCCAAGGAGGGCCCGTTCGCGCACCTCCGTCTCCCCTCGGGCGAGGTCCGCCTTGTGCACAGGGACTGCCGGGCGACCATCGGCCAGATGGGGAATGTCGAGCACGAGAACATCACCATCGGGAAGGCCGGGAGGGCCCGCTGGAAGGGCCGGCGGCCCACCGTCCGCGGTGTGGCGATGAACCCTGTGGACCACCCGCACGGGGGCGGCGAGGGCCGGTCTCCGGTCGGGCGCAAGCACCCGGTCACACCCTGGGGCAAGCCGGCCCTGGGGACCCGCACCCGTCGGAAGCGCAAGAAGTCCGACCGGTTCATCGTCAAGCGGAGGACCAGGTAGGTCCCTGAGGCGGGGACCGGACCGGACACAGCCTGAAGTCCGGAGGAAGGGAGGCGCCGCTGCATGGGCAGGTCGAGGAAGAAGGGGCCTTATGTGGACGCAAAGCTCATGAAGAAGATCGAGGCCATGAACGCCCGGAACGAGAAGCGTGTCGTCAAGACCTGGGCCCGGGACTGCACCATCGTCCCCGAGATGGTCGGACACACCATCGCCGTGCACGACGGCCGCCGTCACGTTCCGATTTACATAACCGAAGAGATGATAGGCCACAAGCTGGGAGAGTTTGCGCCGACCCGGGTCTTCCGGGGACACGGGGCCCACACGGAGCGGTCGACCGCCCTCAAGTAGCGTAGTGGGGCCCCGGCTTTCGCCGGGTCGGGCGGGAGGTATCAGTCGATGGCACGGACCAGGACCACAAAAGCCAGGCCGGACGAGGCTCGGGCGGTCGTGAGACACGTCTGGATCGCCCCCCGCAAGGTCCGCATCGTCCTTGACCTGGTGAGGGGAAAGAGCGTGGACGAGGCCCTTGCGGTCCTGCGGTTCACTCCGAAGCGGGCTTCGAGCGTCGTGTCCAAGGCCATCAGGTCGGCCGCGGCCAACGCCGAGCAGAACTACGACCTCAAGCGGGACCAGCTCTACGTGGCCGAGGCCTACGCCGACGGAGGGCCCACCTTCAGGCGCTGGCAGGCCCGGCAGAGGGGTCGGGCCTTCGAGATAAAGCAACGGACCAGCCACATCACGGTCGTCGTCCGTGAGCGCGAGTGACGGAGGAGGCGGCGGAAAGGAGGGAACCAGGTGGGGCAAAAGGTCCACCCCAAGGGGCTTAGGTTGGGCATCATCGAGGACTGGGACGCGAAGTGGTTCGCCGGAAAGAAGCAGTTCGCCGACCTGCTCCTCGAAGACGACAGGATAAGGAACCACATTCACAGGAAGTTCGCCGCCGCCGGGGTTTCCCGGATTGAGATAGAAAGGGCCGCCAACAGGGTGAAGGTGACCCTGCACACCCCCAGGCCCGGGATGGTGATCGGTCGGGGCGGGGCGGGCGTCGACGAGCTGCGCCGGGAGCTCGAGGAGATGACCGGAAGGCAGATAGCCGTGAACATCGTCGAGGTCAAGCGGCCGGAGCTGGACGCCAGGCTCGTCGCGGAGAACATCGCCGGCGCCCTCGAGAAGCGGATATCCCACCGACGGGCGATGAAGCAGGCCATCTCCCGGGCGATGAAGGCGGGGGCCAAGGGTGTGAGGGTGGTCGTGAGCGGCCGCATCGGCGGCGCGGAGATCGCCCGCCGGGAGCGCGCGTGGGAGGGGACCGTTCCCCTTCACACCTTGAGGGCCAACATCGACTACGGAGCGGCTGACGCGGACACCACCTACGGGAAGATCGGGGTAAAGGTCTGGATATACAAGGGCGAGGTTCTGCCTGAGAAGAAGGCGGCCGCCGACCGGACGGGTCAGGACGTGCCGGAAGGAGAGGCAGGCGAGTGATTCATGCTGATGCCGAAGAGGGTCAAGTACCGCAAGCCGCACCGCGGCACCCGGAAGGGCAAGGCCACGCGGGGCGCCGAGATCTTCTACGGCGAGCACGGCCTGCAGGCTCTGGAGCCGGCCTGGGTGACGGACCGGCAGATCGAGGCGGCACGTATCGCCCTCACCCGCCACACCAAGAGGGGCGGAAAGGTCTGGATCAGGATCTTCCCGGACAAGGCGGTCACGGCCAAGCCGGCTGAGACGCGCATGGGCAGCGGTAAGGGGTCACCCGAGTACTGGGTGGCCGTGGTCAAGCCCGGCCGGATCCTCTTCGAGATCGCCGGGGTCCCGGCGGACGTGGCACGGGAGGCGCTGCGGCTGGCCTCGCACAAGCTCCCGCTCAAGACCCGCATCGTCAGCCGTGCTGAACTGGGTGGTGGACAGGTTGAAGGTTGAGCAGCTGAGACAGCTGAGTGACGCCGAGCTCCAGGCCAAGCTCAAGGAGCTCAAGGAGGAGCTCTTCAACCTCAGGTTCCAGATGGCCACCGGCCAGCTTGACAATCCGATGAGGCTGAGACAGGTGCGGAAGGACATCGCAAGGGTCAAGACCATTCAGAGAGAACGCGAGTTGGCCGGCCTGAGGCAGGCCCAGGTGCGCTAAGGAGGTTCAGCGGTGCAGGTCAGAGGGACCAGGAAGACGCGGATCGGGCGGGTGACCTCGAACGCCATGGACAAGACCGTGGTCGTCACCATCGAGACCCTCGAGAGGCACCCGCTTTACGGGCGCCGTCTGAAGCGGACCAAGAAGCTCAAGGCCCACGACGAGAAGAACGAATGTCGCGTGGGAGACCGCGTCCGCGTCGCGGAGACGCGCCCTCTGAGCAAGGACAAGCGCTGGCTTGTTGTCGAGATCCTGGAGAGGGCCGAGTAGCCGGCCTTCAGGCCGTAGCTCGAAAGAGGTGGACGTTGATGATTCAGCCTCAGACCAGGCTGGTCGTCGCCGACAACACCGGGGCGAAGGAGATCATGTGCATAAGGGTGCTCGGCGGTTCGCGGCGCAAGTACGCGAACATAGGCGACATAATCGTGGCTTCGGTGAAGGAAGCCTCCCCCGGAGGCGTGGTCAAAAAGGGGGATGTCGTCAGGGCCGTCGTGGTCCGCTCCAAGAAGGGGCTGACCCGGCCTGACGGCACGCACATCCGCTTCGATGACAACGCTGGTGTTCTCCTGGGCGACGGGAAGGAGCCGAAGGGCACCCGCATATTCGGTCCTGTCGCGCGTGAGCTGCGGGAGAAGGAGTTCATGAAGATCATCTCGCTCGCCCCGGAGGTCTTGTGACCGTCAGGGGCACCCGGCCAGGCCCGGGCATTGCGGACGGAAGCGAGGTGGGCTGGTTTGGCGAAGAACAAGGTTGCGGCTTCGAAGGCCAAGTTGAACATCAGGAAGGGCGACACGGTGGTCGTCCTGTCCGGCAAGCACCGAGGCCGGAGGGGTAAGGTCATCCGGGTCGAGCCCGAGACCCGCCGTGTGGTCGTCGAAGGCGTGAACGTGGTCAAGAAGCACATGAGGCCGAGAGGCAAGATGATGCAGGGCGGCATCGTCGACCAGGAGGCCCCGCTCCCGCGGGACAAGGTCATGCTGGTCTGCCCGCGTTGCAACAAGCCCTCGCGCGTCGGCCGCAGGCGGTTGGAAGACGGCCGCCTGGTGCGGACATGCCGGCGCTGCGGCGAAGTGGTCGACCGGTGAGCTAGGGAGGACCCACCCAGATGCCCAGATTGAAACAGCATTATCTTGAAAAAGTCGTGCCGGCGCTCAAGGAGCGCTTCGGGTACAGGAGCCCGATGGAGGTGCCGCGGGTCGAGAAGATCGTGGTGAACATGGGCGTGGGTGAGGCGACCCGGGACCCGAAGGCTCTGGACGGCGCGGTGACCGACTTGATGACCATAACCGGGCAGAAGCCCGTCGTCACCAGGGCCAAGAAGTCCATCTCGGCCTTCAAGCTGAGGAAGGGAATGCCCATCGGGGCCTTCACCACCCTGCGGGGTGACCGGATGTGGGACTTCCTCGACAGACTCGTCAGCGTCGCCCTGCCGAGGGTCCGCGACTTCAGAGGGGTGCCGTCCCGCTCCTTCGACGGCCGCGGCAACTTCACCCTGGGTATAAAGGAGCAGTTGATCTTCCCCGAGATCGATTACGACAAGGTCGAGAAGATACGCGGGATGAACGTCACCATCGTCACCACGGCGCGGACGGACGAAGAGGCGCGGGCTCTCCTCGAGCTCTTGGGGATGCCGTTCCGCGAGTAGGGAGGGGGCCTTGAGATGACACGCAAGGCGCTCATGGAAAAGTGGCGGAAAGAGCCCAAGTACAAGACCAGAGCCTACAACCGTTGCCGCATCTGCGGTCGGCCGAGGGCCTACATGGGCCGGTTCGGCATGTGCCGCATGTGTTTTCGGGAGCGGGCCCACCGCGGCCTGATACCCGGAGTGCGCAAAGCCAGTTGGTAGGACCCCGAAAGGGTTCCGGCGAGAAGGGGGTTTTGGGCGTGTCCACGACCGATCCCATTGCCGACATGCTGACCCGGATACGGAATGCCAACGCGGCTCATCACGACCGTGTGGACATACCGGGGTCTAAGATCAAGAGGAGTATCGCCGAGATCCTCAAGCGAGAGGGTTACATAAGGGACTACGCCTGGATCGACGACGGGCGGCAGGGCTCCATCAGGATATACCTCAAGTACGGTCCCAACCGTGAGACCGTCATCAACGGCCTCAGGAGGATCTCGAGGCCCGGTCTCCGGGTCTACGTGAAGAAGGAGAACGTGCCGAGAGTCCTCGGTGGTCTGGGGATAGCCATTCTGTCGACGCCGGAAGGCGTCATCACCGACCGGGACGCCCGGGCCAAGGGTGTCGGCGGCGAGGTCATCTGCTACGTCTGGTGACTGGTGACACGTCCCGAGCCTGTGACCCTGAGACGGGGGTAAGCGACATGTCAAGAGTGGGTAAGAAGCCGATCCGGATACCGGAGGGTGTGACGGTCACCAAGAACGGGGATGTCATAACCGTCAAAGGACCCCTCGGCACCCTCGAGCACCGTGTGCACCGGGACATGGTGGTGGAGATCGACTCCGACACGATCGTCGTCAAGCGTCCGAGCGACCAGCCGGTCCACCGGGCTCTGCACGGCGTGACGCGGACCATGATCGCCAACATGGTCGACGGGGTGACGAAGGGCTTCGAGAAGCACCTCACCATCGTCGGGACGGGCTACCGGGCCGCCGTCCAGGGGAGGCGCCTGACCCTCAATGTCGGCTACTCGCACCCGGTGGAGATCGTCCCGCCTGAGGGGGTCACGATCGAAACCCCCACGCCCACGACCGTCGTCGTGAAGGGAACGGACAAGCAAGTCGTCGGGCAGGTGGCCGCCAACATCCGAAAGGTCAGGCCCCCAGAGCCCTATCACGGCAAAGGCATCCGCTACCGCGATGAACGCGTCCGGCACATCCCGATAGGGAAGACAGTGAAGTAGGAGCCGTCCAGCGTGCCGGGCCGGGACCAGGGCTGGTGAGAGGGTTGAAAGAACATGGCTAAGCTTGGCAAGGAAGAGGCGAGGAAGAGACGCCACCTTCGCATAAGGCGCAAGGTCGTCGGGACGCCCGACAGGCCGCGGCTCAACGTCTTCCGTAGCTCTCGACACATATACGCGCAGATCATAGACGACGTGAGCGGGCGGACGCTCGTATCCGCCTCTTCGCTGGACCCTGAACTGAAGCTGGGAAGCGGAGGCAACATCAGCGCTGCCAGGTCCGTGGGGGAGCTCTTGGGGAAGAGAGCCGTCGCCCGCGGGGTCACCAAGGTGGTCTTCGACCGCGGCGGGTATCTCTACCACGGACGGGTGAAGGCGCTGGCCGAGGCCGCCCGTGAGTCCGGCCTCGAGTTCTAGGGCTTCTAGGTTTTCCGGCCGGCCCGCCGCCGCGCGGGGCCGGGGGGCGCCGGGCCGGGGGGAAGGTGAGAGACACTTGGCACGAACGGGCGAGAACGAACTGGACACGGAGCTGTTCGAAAAGGTTGTGGCCGTCAAGCGTGTGGCCAAGGTCGTCAAGGGCGGCCGGCGCTTCAGCTTCAGCGCCCTCGTCGTTGTCGGTGACGGTGACGGCCGTGTGGGGGTCGGGCTGGGCAAGGCGCCGGAGGTCCCGGACGCCATCGCCAAGGGCGTGCAGGAGGCCAAGAAGAACATGATCACCGTCCCGCGCGTCGGGACGACCATCCCGCACGAGGTCGTCGGTCACTTCGGCGCGGGCAAGGTCCTCCTGAAGCCGGCCTCGAAGGGCACCGGGGTCATCGCCGGCGGCCCTGTCAGGGCCGTTCTCGAGGCCGCCGGGATAAGCGACATCCTTACGAAGTCGTTGGGCTCCTCCAACGCCGCCAACACCGTCTACGCCACCATGGAAGGCCTCAGGTCCCTGAAGAGCGCAGAGCAGGTCGCCAGGCTGAGAGGCAAGCCCGTCGACGAGCTCATGGCGTGACCCCGGTCCTGACACCCGGGCGTCGGGCCAGGCCCCAGAGCGGAGGAGAAACCCATGGGAGACAGGCTTGAGATAACCCTCGTGAAGAGCACGATCGGCTACCCGAAGCGCCAGGACCGCACCGTCAGGGCCCTCGGCCTCCGGAAGATAGGCCAGACGGTCACCCACCGGGACACGCCGGCCGTCCGAGGCATGATCAGGGTCGTCCGGCACCTCGTCGAGGTGGTGGAGAGGCCGGAGAAGAAGCCTCGTGCGTCCCGGAGGGCGAAGACGGCCGAGAAGAAGACAGCCGGGAAGAAGACAGCCGAGAAGAAGACAGCCGAGAAGAAGACAGCCGAGAAGAAGGTGAAGGAAGCGGCTTCCAAGGCCCCGGCCAAGAAGAAGACTCAGGCCAAGGCCAAGAAGACGTCCAAGGCGGGCGGGGGCGCGGAGAAGGACGCGGACGCGTAGCCTTCGACGGGGACCTCGCCGAGGATGCTGAGGACGAAGAGTGAATTCATGCGGTTCGACTGACCAGAGGAGGTGCGCCGGCTGTGAGGACGCATGAACTGGCGCCGGCTCCAGGTTCGAGGAAGGAACGCAGGCGCGTCGGCCGTGGTATAGGGTCCGGCCGCGGCAAGACGGCCGGCCGCGGGCACAAGGGACAGAGGGCCAGGTCCGGTCGTGGCAAGGGTCCCCAGTTCGAAGGGGGCCAGATGCCGCTGGCCATGCGGCTGCCGAAGAGGGGCTTCAAGAACCCGAGCCGGAAGGTTTTCGCCCTGGTGGACCTTGACGACCTGGACCGGTTCGATGAGGGGACCGTGGTGACGCCCGAGGTCCTCCTCGAGAAGAGAGTCATCCGCAAGGTCCTGGACGGGGTGAAGGTTCTGGGTGACGGTGAGCTCAGCAAGGCCTTGACGGTCCGGGCGCACCGTTTCTCCCGGTCGGCGGTCCGCAAGATCGAGGCCGCCGGCGGAAAGACCGAGGTGATCTAGTTGCTCCAGACGCTAAGGAGCGCGATGCGCATATCGGACCTCCGGAGGAGGATCGTCTTCACCCTCTGGATGTTCCTCGTCTTTCGCGTCGGAACACACATCCCTGTCCCGGGCATAGACACGACGAGGATAGAACAGCTTTTCCAGGGCGGCAGCCTTCTGGGTCTTCTCGACCTTTTCTCGGGCGGCGCCTTCAAGGCCTTTTCCGTCTTCGCCATGAGCATAACGCCGTACATCAACGCGTCCATCATCATGCAGTTGCTCACGGTGGTCATCCCGCACTTCGAGCGGCTCCAGAAGGAGGGCGTGGAAGGCCGCAAGAAGCTGACCCAGTACACCCGGTACGGCACCGTCATCCTCGCTCTCATCCAGGCCTACGGGATGTCCTACGCCATGAGGACGGCGGTCATCTCGCCGACCTTCGGGAGCATCACCCTCATCGCTCTCAGCCTCACGGCCGGCACCGCCTTCCTCATGTGGCTCGGAGAGATGATAACCGAACGCGGGATAGGGAACGGCATCTCGCTCATCATCTTCGCGGGCATCGTGTCCCGGCTTCCCTCCGGTCTGGGTTCTCTGTGGGCGTACCTGACGGCAGGGACGATCAACATCCTGAACGTGGCGCTTCTGGCTGTTGTCGCCTTGGTCGTCATCGCTGCGGTCGTGTGGATGCAGGAGGGCCAGAGGCGCATCCCGGTCCAGTACGCCAAGCGGGTCAAGGGGCGGCGCTACTACGGCGGTCAGACGACCCATCTGCCGATCCGGGTGAACACCGCCGGGGTCATCCCGGTCATCTTCTCGACGTCGCTCCTGGCCTTCCCGGTGACGATCGCCCAGTTCATAGACCATCCGGTGGCCCAGAGGATCGCGGGATTGTTCGATTTTAGCGGCTGGCTGTACGTCGCCACCAACGCGGTGC
Organism: uncultured Eubacteriales bacterium; assembly: GCA_913063835.1. Lineage (GTDB taxonomy): Bacteria > Bacillota > Sulfobacillia > UBA995 > UBA9673 > UBA9673. The sequence goes on along the minus strand of CAJXZV010000003.1, from coordinate 15,852 downwards.
TGATCGTCCTTTTCACTTACTTTTACACGGCCATCCAGTTCAACCCGATGAACGTGGCCAACGACCTCAAGAAATGGGGCGGCTTCATCCCGGGCATCCGTCCGGGTCGCCCGACGGCCGAGTACATAAACAAGGTGCTGAACCGCGTCACCCTCGCCGGAGCGCTGTTCTTGGCCTTCATCGCCGCCGTCCTGCCGACGCTCGTCCAGAACCTGACCGGCGTCGGTGCGGTCTACTTCGGCGGCACGGCCCTCCTCATCGTCGTCGGCGTCGCCCTGGAGACGATGAAACAGATAGAGACGCACCTGGTCATGAGGCATTACCAGGGCTTCCTGAAGTAGGGGGCTCCACCGGCTTGTCGGGGGGAGGGACCGGAGCTTGAACATCGTCATGATGGGACCGCCGGGCGCCGGCAAGGGCACGCAGGCCAAGATCCTTGCCGAGCGGTTCGACCTTCTACACCTTTCGCCGGGGGACCTCCTGAGAGAGGCCGTCAGAGAGGGGACGGAGCTGGGCCGCAAGGCCAAGACCTTCATGGACGCCGGTCTCCTTGTGCCCGACGAGCTCATCGTGGACCTCATCGGCGCCCGCATCAGGGAAGAGGAGACTGGCCGGGCGAGGGGCGTCATCCTCGACGGGTTCCCCCGCACGCTCCGGCAGGCCGAAGCCCTGGACGGGCTTCTTGAGGAGAGCGGCCGTTCCCTGGACGCGGTGGTGAACATCACCCTGCCGGTGGAGGAGGCGGTGAGAAGGCTGACCGGCCGGCGGGTCTGCCGCGGGTGCGGGGCCAACTATCACCTGCTCTACAAGCCACCGCGGGCCCTGGGGGTCTGCGACCTCTGCGGCGGTCCTCTCTACCAGAGGACCGACGACACCGAGGAGACGGCGAGGTCAAGGCTTGAGGTCTACCGGCGGGAGACCGAGCCTCTCATCAGCTACTACGCCCGGCGCGGGCTGGTCAGGGAGGTCGACGGGCGAGGGAACGTCGATGCGGTGACCGACCGCCTGGTGAAGGCTCTGCGTCTCGGCCCATGATAGTCCTGAAGACGCCCAAGGAGATCGAGATAATGCGTGAGGCCGGCCGCCTGGTGGCGAGGGTCCTTCGGGTGCTCGAGGCCGAGGCCGCCCCAGGGGTGACAACGGCCGACCTCGACCGGCTGGCCGAGAGGCTCATCACCGAGGCGGGGGCCGTTCCGGCGTTCAAAGGGTACCGGGGCTTTCCGGCCACCATCTGCACCTCGATAAACGAACAGGTCGTGCACGGGATACCCGGTCCGCGGGTCCTGCGCAAGGGTGAGCTGCTCAGCATCGACGTCGGAGTGCGGTACGGGGGCTACTACGGTGACGCGTCGGTGACCTTCGCTGTCGGCGGCCGCGCGGACAGGCGGGCGTCCAGACTCATGGAGGCGGGGAAGGGCGCGCTGGCGGCCGGCATCGAGAAGGCCGTTCCCGGCGGGCGGCTCTCGGACATATCCCACGCCATCCAGAGCTTCGCGGAGGGGAGAGGGTTCTCGGTCGTCCGCGACTACGTCGGGCACGGTATCGGCCAGGCCATGCACGAGGACCCCCAGGTGCCGAACTACGGTCCTCCGGGCCAGGGGCCCCTGCTGAAACCGGGGATGGTGCTCGCCATAGAGCCCATGGTGAACGAGGGTGACTATGCCGTCACCTGTCTCAAGGACGGGTGGACGGTGGTCACCGTCGACCGGAAGCGTTCGGTCCATTACGAGCACACGGTGGCCGTCACCGAAGACGGCCCGCTCATCCTGACCCTCCCCTGACGGACGGCCGGGGGCGTGGGGCCCACGCGGCGCGACGACACGAGTCAGGTGGCTGTTGGAGAAAACCACAATTGAATAGAAACCAGGCTGAATGATATACTAAAGAGCGACTTTTTACTGGAGAAATATGGCAACCGGCAATACGTGGGAGAGGGGACGAATGACCGAGGAAGGCTTACGCATCGGCCAGCTCGTGAGGTCGAGAGCGGGGCGCGATTCCGGCACGTACTTCCTCGTCGTCGGGGTCAAGGACCGGCGGTGGGTGATGGTCGCGGACGGCAGGCGCCGGTCCCTTGCCTGCCCCAAGAAGAAGAACGTCAAGCACCTTGAGGTCTTCCCGCTCAGGGTCCCGGACGCGGAGGAGAGGTTCGCTCCGCAGAGCGTGATCACGGACAGGGCGGTGGCCGAGGCCGTGGACAGGCTCGTGGCCGAACTTCACCGCACAGGCGGCTCGTCTCTCGAGGCGGCCCGCCGGCCCGAGGGCCCGGCCGGAGGAAGACAAGAGCCGGAGCAAGAGCCGGAGGAGGACGTCTTCAGTCATGGGTAAGAAGGACGCCATAGAGGTAGAGGGGAAGGTCATCGAGCCTCTTCCCAACGCCATGTTCCGGGTGGAGCTGGACAACGGGCACAAGGTCCTGGCCCATGTGTCCGGCAAGATAAGGATGCACTTCATCCGGATTCTCCCGGGGGACCGGGTCCTGGTGGAGCTTTCGCCCTATGACCTGACCCGCGGCCGCATCCTGTACCGCTACAAGTAGCGTCCGGGGGAAGACCGCGCCGGTCGGTCCAGCCGTCCGTCTCCTGGGTAAGCCGGATTCGGGGAGGTCTTGAACGTGAAGGTTCGCCCGTCAGTGAAGCGGATCTGCGATAAGTGCAAGGTCATCAGGCGCAAGGGCCGGGTTGTCGTCATCTGCGAGAACCCGAAGCACAAGCAGAGGCAGGGCTGAAAAGCCCCTCGGGGAGGTGTGACCGGGAATGGCTCGCATCGCAGGAGTGGACCTGCCGAGAGACAAGCGGATCGAGATAGCCTTGACCTATGTCTACGGTATAGGCCTTTCGACCTCCAGGAAGATTCTCGCCGAAACCGGGGTCAATCCCGACACAAGGGTGCGGAACCTTACCGAGGAGGAGGTCTCCAGGCTCAGGGACACCATCGAGCGCAACTACAAGGTCGAGGGTGACCTGCAGCGCGAGGTGCAGATGAACATCAAGCGCCTCATCGACCTCGGGACATACCGTGGACTGCGTCACCGGCGCGGTCTTCCCGTCCGGGGCCAGCGGACCCGGACGAACGCCAGGACGCGAAAGGGTCCGCGGAAGACCGTCGGCGTGCGCCGCAAGAAGTGATGTCGAAGGGGCCGGCCTCCGGGCCGGTCGACACAAAGAGCAATCTAGATGAAGTGAAAGGCGGTAAAGCTGGTGCCTCCGCGCAGGACAAAGGGGCCGTCGGCCCGCAAGAAGGAGAGGAAGCTCGTCGAACGCGGGGTGGCTCACATCCGTTCGACGTTCAACAACACCATCGTCACCATAACCGACCGGAGCGGCAACACCCTCGCCTGGGCCTCGTCCGGGACCCAGGGCTTCAAGGGCTCCAAGAAAGGGACGCCGTTCGCGGCCGGCATGGCGGCCGAGGCGGCCGCCCGGGAAGCCATGAACTACGGGCTGAGAGAGGTCGAGGTCCTGGTCAAGGGGCCCGGTTCGGGCCGCGAGGCGGCGATCCGTTCGCTGCAGGCGGCCGGACTCGAGATAAACGCCATCCGTGACGTGACGCCCATACCCCACAACGGCTGCCGGCCGCCCAAGCGCCGCCGCGTCTGATGGAGGTGTCGAAAGACTATGGCTAGATACACCGGCCCGGTCTGCCGGCTCTGCCGGCGGGAGGGCGTGAAACTCTACCTGAAGGGCGAGAAGTGCTACAGTGCGAAGTGCGTCTTCGAGCACCGGCCTGAAGCTCCGGGCCACAGGGCCCGCTTCCGCCGGAAGCCGACGGAGTACGGCATCCAGCTCCGCGAGAAGCAGAAGGCCCGCCGCATCTACGGGGTGCTCGAACGGCAGTTCCGCACCTATTACCGGCGTGCCACCCGAGCCAGGGGTGTCAGCGGTGAGGTGCTCCTGCAGCTTCTCGAGAGACGACTGGACAACGTCGTCTACCGCATGGGGCTGGCGAGCTCGCGGGCTGAGGCCAGGCAGCTCGTCCGCCACGGACACTTCACGGTGAACGGCCGCCGGGTGAACATCCCCTCGTTCCAGGTCCGGGAGGGCGACGAGGTCGCGGTCCACGAAAAGAGCCGCAACCTGCCCAGGCTGAAGGAACTGGCCGGCTTGGGCGCCCAGCGCGGTGTTCCGGACTGGCTCGAGGTCGACCACGAGAAGATGAAGGGCAAGGTCCTGAGGCTTCCCAAGAGGGAAGAGATCGACGTTCCCGTCCAGGAACGCCTCATCATCGAGTTCTACTCTCGCTGAGGGGACGGACCATGCCGCGGCCGGAGGGTGACGTTTCGTCCGGCCTCCGCGCCGGCGTTGACGGAGAGGTTCATCGTCTCAAGGAGGCGGTTTGATGCTGACCATCGAGAAGCCGAGGATCGTGTGTGTCGACCGCTCCGAGGACAACACCTACGCCCGGTTCGAGGTCGAGCCGCTTGAGCGCGGCTACGGGACGACTCTAGGCAACTCGCTCAGGCGGGTCCTCCTCTCCTCGTTGCCCGGAGCCGCCGTGACGACGGTGAAGATAGACGGGGTGCTTCACGAGTTCTCGACCATCCCGGGCGTGCTGGAGGACACGACAGACATCATCCTGGCTCTCAAGCAGCTCTGCATCAAGATGCACGGCCCCGACGACCTGCGTATCCTGCGGGTGGAGGCCGAAGGGGAGCAGGAGGTCAAGGCCGGCGACATCATCGCCGGGGCGGACATCGAGATCCTCAACTCCGACCTCCACATCGCGACGCTCGACAAGGACGGTCGGCTCTACATGGAGATGACCGTCGAGCGCGGGCGCGGCTACGCTCCGGCCGAACGGAACAAGTGGCCGGAGCAGCCCATCGGGGTGATTCCGGTCGACTCCATCTTCTCGCCTGTGCGGCGCGTGAACTTCACCGTCGAGGACACCCGGGTGGGGCAAATCACCGACTACGACAAGCTCTCCCTCGAGGTCTGGACCAACGCCACCATGGCCCCGGAGGAAGCCGTGAGCCTGGGGGCCCGGATCCTGACCGAACACCTGCTCCTCTTCACCGAGCTCACCGAGCAGGGTCAGGGGGTGGAGCTCCTGGCCGACGCCGGTGAGGAGGAGCGGGACCGTATCCTCGACATGCCCGTCGAGGAGCTGGAACTCTCGGTGAGGTCCTTCAACTGCCTCAAGCGGGCCGGCATAAACACGGTCGGTGAACTCATCTCCAAGACCGAGGCCGAGATGATGAAGGTCCGGAACCTCGGCAAGAAATCACTCGAGGAAGTAAAGGCCAAGCTGGCCGAACTCGATCTCAGCCTGGCCGAGCCTGAGGAGTAGGCCGGCCCGCCGGCCCGTCGCGGTCCGGTGTTCGATGGGAGGACGCAGAGCCTATGGGACAGGCTAAGCTCGGGCGGACCAGAGGCCATCGCCGGGCTCTCTTCAGGAACCTCGTGACGGCCCTCTTCGCCCACGAACGGATAGAGACGACCGAAGCCAAGGCCAGGGAGTGTCGGCCTATCGCCGAACAGCTCATCACCCTGGCCAAGAGGGGTGACCTGCACGCGCGGAGGCAGGCGGCGGCCTTCATCCTCGACGAGGACGTCCTCAAGAGACTCTTCGACGAGATAGGGCCCCGCTACGCCGACAGGTCCGGAGGGTACACCCGCATCGTCAAGCTCGACAACCGCAGGGGTGACGGGGCGCCCATCGCCCTCCTGGAGCTGGTGCGCTGAGAATTCCCCGCACAGAGAGAGCGTGCGGCCGACGGGTGGGTGCCGACGGCTCCGCGTCGCCCTGGTCCGGCCTGGCGCCGGCCGCGCCTCCGGAGCCCTGGGGGAGGAACCTCGCAACTTGCCGCCTGACGATCTCATCGTGACCAGTGGTCTCGGACATCGCTACGGAGCGGGGACGGAGCAGGAGGTCACCGCCCTCGAGGGTGTGGACCTTCGCATCGCACAAGGGGAGTTCGTCGCCGTCATCGGGCCCAACGGTTCAGGCAAGTCCACCCTCGCCCGGCACCTGAACGCCCTTTTGCTTCCAACCGAGGGCCGCGTGACCGTTAACGGCCTCGACACCCGGGACCCTGACCATCACTGGTCCATCAGGCAGACGGTGGGGATGGTCTTCCAGAACCCCGACAACCAGATCGTGGCCACGGTGGTCGAGGAGGACGTGGCCTTCGGCCCGGAGAACCTCGCGGTCCCACCCGAGGAGATCCGGCGTAGGGTGGACGAAGCCCTCGCCCTCGTCAGGATGCAGGACTACGCCCGCCACGCCCCGCATCTCCTGTCCGGAGGCCAGAAGCAGCGGGTGGCCATCGCCGGCGCGCTGGCCATGAGACCCGCCTGTCTGGTCCTCGACGAGGCGACGGCCATGCTCGATCCCAGGGGGCGGCGCGAGGTCCTCCAGACCGTTCGCCGCCTCAACCGGGACGAAGGTCTCACCGTCGTCCTCATCACCCATTTCATGGAGGAAGCGGCCCTGGCCGACCGCGTCGTGGTCCTCGACCGGGGACACCTCGTCATGGACGGGCGTCCGGAGGAAGTCTTCAGCGAGGTGGACTTCCTGGAGGGCATCGGGCTCGGGGTGCCGCAGATCGTCGGCGTCCGCCGCCTCCTGGAAGAGGCCGGCCACCCTATCCCTCCGTCCGTCCTCACCCTGGAGGCCATGGTGGACTTCCTATGTCCATAGAAACGGTCGACCTCACCCATGTCTACATGCCTGGGACAGAACGCGCCGTCGTCGCCGTCGACAGGGTCAGCCTGCGCATAGACGACGGTGAGACGGTCGGCATCATGGGCCCGACGGGTTCCGGCAAGTCGACCCTTATCCAGCACTTCAACGGTCTTCTCAGGCCCACGTCGGGCCGGGTGCTCATCGACGGAGAGGACCTGTGGCCCCGGGAGAAGGACGGTCCGAGGACCGCGGACCTGCACAAGGTCAGGCGGAAGGTCGGCCTCATCTTCCAGTTCCCCGAACACCAGCTCTTCGAGGAGAGCGTCTATGACGACATCGCCTTCGGCCCGCGCAACCTCGGCCTGCCCGAGGAGGAGGTCCGACGCCGTGTGACCGTCGCCCTGAGGATGGTCGGTGTCCCCGAGGACGAGGCCGAGGCTCTCGGGCGGAGGTCCCCCTTCAGCCTTTCGGGGGGCCAGATGCGGCGGGTGGCCATCGCCGGGGTCCTGGCCATGAGACCCGCCACCCTCGTCCTCGACGAACCGACGGCGGGCCTGGACCCCCGCGGGCGGCTCGAACTACTCGAGACACTTTCGAGACTGCACCGGAGATGGGGGCTCACCCTGGTGGTCGTCTCCCACAACATGGAAGACCTCGCCGCTCTCGTGGACAGGGTCATCATCCTCGACCAGGGACGCCTCATCCTGGACGGTCCGACCCGTGAAGTCTTCCGGGACCCGGAGAGTCTGCGCCGCCTGGGACTCGACGCACCACCCGTCGTCGCCCTGATGCACGCGTTGGCCGCCAGGGGGGCTCAGGTCGACGTCTCCCGGTTGAGCCCGAGGGAGGCGGCCGAGGAGATCGACCAGTGGATCAGGGCGGGCAGGCCGCGCCGCGCCGGTTCCGGACGGGAGGGTGACGCCGGGCTTGTCCATGTTTAGAGACATCACCATCGGCCAGTACCTCTCCGGCTCCTCGGTGGTGCACCGGCTCGACCCCAGGACGAAGATAACCATCGTGGGGGTCTTCATGGTGGTCCTGTTCGCCGCGACGGACGCCGCCGCCTACGCCACGCTGACGGCCTTCACCGTCCTTGCCGTCCACCTCGCCCGTGTCCCGGCGAGGATGCTTCTCCGGGGCCTCCGGCCGGTCCTCATCCTTCTTGTGCTGACCTTCACGCTCCAGCTCTTCTTGACCCCGGGCCGGACCATGTTCACCCTCGGGCCCCTCGTGGCCTCGTGGGAGGGCCTGAGGATGGGCCTGTTCATGGTGGCCAGGCTGCTCCTGCTCCTTGTCATGGCCTCTCTCCTCACCCTCACCACCTCGCCCGTGTCCCTGACGGACGGCCTCGAGAGCATCCTGGCCCCGTTCCGCGTCGTGGGCCTGCCGGCCCACGAGCTGGCCATGATGATGACCATCGCTCTGCGCTTCATCCCGACGCTGATGGAAGAGGCCGACAAGATCATGAAGGCCCAGATGGCTCGCGGTGCCGACTTCGAGAGCCGGAGCCTTTCGCGGCGCATACGAAGCCTCGTTCCGCTCCTGGTCCCCCTCTTCGTCTCGGCCTTCCGCCGCGCGGACGAGCTGGCCACAGCGATGGAGGCCAGGTGCTACCGGGGGGGAAGACACCGGACCCGGCTCAACCGCCTCCGGGCCACCGCTCTCGACGCGGCGGCCGCCGCGCTGACGGGATTCATGGCGGCCGTGGTCATCGGCCTCAGGTGGTGGCCCGGGTGAGAGGTGAGGACGCCCTCGGCCGCGGGAGGCCGGCGGACGACGTACCGCGCTACAGTCTTGTCGTGGCCTACGACGGAACGGCCTACCACGGCTTCCAGCTCCAGAGGCCGGGCCTGGACACCGTGGCCGCCCGCCTGGAAGCCGCCCTGGCGAAGATATCCCCTGAGGGGGAGCGTGGCGAGCGAGTGGTGGTCACCGGCGCCTCCAGGACCGACGCGGGGGTCCATGCCAAGGGGCAGGTCTGCGCTTTCTCCAGCCGCCTGACGGTGCCCTGCGACCATCTGCCCCAGGCCCTGAACAGCCACCTGCCGCCGGACATCGTCGTCCTCTCGGCACAGAGGGCGGCTCCGGGGTTCGACCCGAGGCGGGACGCGGTCTCCAAGACCTACCGGTACTACGTCTGGCGGTCACCCCTTCCGTCACCGTTCTACCGGAAGTGGTCCCTTCACTTCCCGTTCCGACTCGACCTCGAAGCCTGCCGGGCGGCCTTGGAGCCGCTCGAGGGCCGCCACGACTTCGCCGCTTTCAGGGACACGGGGAGTTCCGCCCAGACGACGACGAGGACCATCCACCGCGCCTGCATCGAGAGCCGCCCGGTCCCGGCGTGGCACCCCCCCGGCGGCGAGGTCCTCACCTTCGAGGTCACGGGTGACGGCTTCCTGTACCACATGGTGCGCATCATCGTCGGGACCATGCTCGAGGTCGGGCAGGGGCGCCTGCCTCCGGATGTCACCCGGGAGGCCCTGCGGAGCGGAGTCAGGGAGGAGCTGGGGCCGACCGCACCGGCTCACGGCCTCTGGCTGGAAAGGGTCAGCTACGAGTCTCCGACCGAAGCGGAGGCCGCACCCGCCCGGGGAGAGCCTTCGGCGGCCCTGCTTCCGGGAGGCGTCTACCTGCCTTGACACCGGATTCTCGCGCGTATTAGAATTCGAGTTGTGCCGTTCGAGGGGGACATCCTATGCGGACGTACGTGGCCAAACCTTCTGAGATACAGAGACGCTGGTACGTCGTTGACGCCGAGGGCAAGACCCTGGGCCGTCTGGCCAGCCGGATCGCCGCCATCCTGCGCGGCAAGCACAAGCCCACCTACACCCCCTTTCTTGACACAGGGGACTACGTCATCGTGATCAACGCCGACAAGGTGGTCGTCACCGGAGACAAGGCCGAAGGCAAGCTCTACTACCGGCACTCCGGCTATCCGGGCGGGTTGAAGACGACCACCTTCCGCCGGATGATGCAGACGAGGCCTGAAAGGGTCATCGAGATAGCCGTCCGCGGGATGCTGCCGCACAACCGCCTGGGGCGGGCCATGGCGAAGAAGCTCAAGGTCTACGCCGGCCCGGTCCACCCCCACGAAGCGCAGCAACCCGAGGAACTCGAACTGTGAAGGTGGTGCCGGCAGCGGTGGCGACGACTCTCACCCAGCGTTCTGTCGAGTACCAGGGTACCGGCCGGCGCAAGACGTCTGTCGCTCGTGTACGGTTGGTGCCTGGCGAAGGACGGATCATCGTCAACGGCAGGCCCGTCGACGACTACTTCCCGACGCCGATGCTCCGGGACTCGCTCACCCTCCCGCTCCGCCTCACCCATCTGGACGACAGGTTCGACGTCATCGTCCGGGTGAGCGGCGGGGGGATGTCCGGGCAGGCCGGGGCCATCAGGCACGGCATCGCGCGGGCCCTGCTCCTGGTCGACGAGAACTACCGACCCATCCTCAAGAAGGCCGGCCTTCTGACGCGGGACCCGCGGATGAAGGAGCGCCGCAAGTACGGGCTGAAGAAGGCCCGCAAGGCCCCGCAGTTCTCCAAGAGGTGAGGCGGCGCCAGAGACGGAGCCGTCTCCGGTCGACGCCCTCCGTCCGTCCCGCCGACAGGTCGCCGATGTGCTAAGTCCGCTCCGACCCGACATACGAATGGTCGGAAGAGGCTTCGGGGCGGCCAGAGGCCTACCCGGAGCGGGCGGCGGGAGGATGGAGCCGAATGCCTCATCGAGCGGGGCCGAGGGCCTCTGCCGGGGCGACAGCCGCAGCCGAGCGGCCGACCCGCATCACCGGTTCGCGAGGCCTGGCCTCCCCGTCGACCCCTGCGGCCTTGGGTGCGGCCCTGCTCCTGGGGGTGGCCGCCGTGGGGTGGCTTCTGGCCGGCGGCCCTGTGGCTGCGGCTTTCGGCGCCGCCTGGCTGCCCGACGGTCCGGTCGTCCCCGTCACAGGCGTCCTGTCCGGCCTCGTCGTGGCCATCGACCCCGGTCACGGCGGCTTCGACCCCGGCGTGATCACCGACAGCGGCGTGGTGGAGGCCGACCTGAACCTGGCTGTGTCGCTGAAACTCCGCGACATCCTCGTCCGGGCCGGGGCCGAGGTCTTCCTGACGAGGACCGAGGACCGCGACCTTCTCCAGCCGGGGGACTCGCAGCGCCACGGCTCGGCCGTTCGGGCGGAGCTCATCCGGAGGGTCGAGGCGGTGAAGCGGGCCGGGGCCGACCTCCTGGTCTCCCTGCACTGCAACTCCTTCCCTTCCAGCGTCTGGCGCGGCGCCCAGACCTTCTACATGCCCGGGGCGCACCCCGGCGGCAGGTTCCTCGCTGAAGCCATCCAGGGCGAGCTCGTGCGGGTCACCGGTGAAACCGACCGGCAGCCCAACGGGCGCCAGGACATCTTCCTTATCAGAGAGACGGACGCTCCCGCCGTCGTCGTCGAGATGGGCTTCCTGTCCAACCCGCGCGACCTCGCGCTCCTGCAGGACCCGGACTACCAGCACCTCATCGCCATGGCCATCTTCTTCGGCATCTGCCGCTTCGTCCACCAGCCGCCGCCCGGCACGGCCTGAACCGCCCGGACCTCGGCTCTTCCCGGCGGCCCCGCCCCCGGAGGTTCCGGGCCGCCGGGCGGGCGGGTGGCGGCCGCCGAAGGTGAGGACCTGACTCGGGTAGAATGGAATGGGATGTCGGGACCGGAGGCCCCTTCCCCCGGTCTTCGACAGGTCTTGCGTCATGGCCGTCCTCGGGGCGCTCTGCAGCCGACGACCCGGGGCGGCCGTGTGTCTGGGAGGAAACCGGCCGCAGTGGCACCGACGTCGACGTCACCGGCGCCGAGACTCGAGATCGACCTTGTCAAGCTGGCCGCCAACACGCGGGCCCTGGCGGGGTGCTGCCGTGCGGCCGGCCTCGAGCTCCACGCCGTGACCAAGGTCCTCCGAGGCGACCCGGCGGTCGCCCGGGCCTTCCTGGCCGGGGGGGCGGCGGGCCTGGCCGACTCCCGCCTGTCGAACCTCCGCCGCCTGCAGGCCCTGCGCGGCGTAGGCGCGGGCGGCACGGCGGACCGGAGGGTCCCGTTCCTTCTTCTCCGGGAGCCCTCCCCGGCCGACGCCCCGGCGGCGGTGGCCCTTTCCGACGGCGTCCTGTGCGCGAGCCTCGAGGTCGCGGAGAGTCTCGCCAGGGCGACCGGGCCTGACCGGCCCTACGAGGTGCTCCTGACCGTCGACTTCGGAGACCTGAGGGAAGGATTCCTGCCGGAGGAGGTCCCCGATGCGGCCGTGCAGTTCGAGGAGCGGATGGCCCGGGCCGCGGGCCGGAGCGACCCCTCGCGGCGGGCCCACGTCGCCGGCCTGGCCGCGAACATGGCCTGCTTCTCCGGAGTGGTCCCGACGCCTGAGCACCTCGAACACCTTCTGACCCTGGCCCGGGAGACCGGTGAGCGCCTGGGGCGGCTTCTCAGGGTGTCGGCCGGGAACACGGCGGTCCTTCCCCTCCTGGTGAGAGGAGAGCGCCTCCCGGACGGCCTGCACGACCTCCGGGTCGGTGAGGGCATCGTCCTCGGGCGGGACAGTCTGCGCCGGGAGCCCCTTCCCGGGTGTCACCTCGATGCGGTCACCTTCTGGGCCCGGATCATCGAGATACGCAAGAAGCCGAGCGCTCCGGTCGGCGAGCTCGCCGAGGACGCCTTCGGCCGCCGTCCCGTCTTCGTCGACAGGGGCCTCCGCCTCCGCGCCGTCGTCGCGGCCGGAAGGCAGGATATCGTTCCGGAGGGATTGAAACCGCTCGCCGGCGGCATCGAGGTGGTGGGAGCCACCAGCGACCACCTCGTGCTCGACATCGAGGACTACCCCGGCCGCCTTTCCGTCGGTGAGGAGGTCGGGTTCCTGGTGAACTACGCCTGCCTCCTGCAGGCCTCGACATCGCCCGACGTGGTCAAGGTCCACGTCGGGGACGTCCGGGAGTGAGCGCGTCATGGCTCGAGCAGGAATCGTCCTCGGGGTGCTGTCCCCGCACGCGCCCATCATCGTTCCGGAGATCGGTGACAAGGACCTCGACCAGGTCGTGAAGACCCGGAGCGCTCTCCAGGGGGTCGCCGCCCTCGTGCGGGACATCAGACCCGACACGGTCGTCGTCATCGCCCCGCACGGTCCGGTGGTCCGCAACGCGGTGACGCTCCTGGCAAGCCCTCTCCTGCAGGGGAACTTCCGCGAGTTCGGCATCGCCGGCACGTCCCTCCGCTTCGGCAACGACCTCCGGCTGGTCGACCGCATCCGAGAGGAAGCCGCCCGGAGGAAGGTCACCGTCTTCACCCCTGACGCGGACAAGATGAGCTTCCGCCCTCCGGACAGGCTGCACTACGCCGTCCTCGTCCCGCTCCACTACCTCACCGAGGCCGGGCTCGAGTGCCGGCTCGTCGCGGGTGCCGTCGGCCCCCTCCGACGGGAGGAGCTCTACCGGTTCGGCCAGGCTGTCCAGGCGGCGGCCGTGGAACTCGGGGTGCGCATCGTCTACGTGGCCAGCGGTGACCTCTCTCACCGCCTGACCGAGGGCGCTCCTGCCGGCTACGACCCGATGGGCCGCATCTTCGACCGGAGGGTCGTCGACGCCCTCGCCCGAGCCGACGTCAAGGCCCTGCTGGAGATGGACCCCGAACTCGTCGAGCGGGCGGGCGAGTGCGGTTTCGGCCCCATCCTGACCCTTTTCGGCGCTCTCGACGGCCTCGACGTCGTGCCCGAGGTCCTCTCCTACGAGGGCCCCTTCGGCGTCGGGTACGCCGTGGCCACCTTCCTTCCGAGGAACACCCGTCTGGAGGCTCCAGGCGGCGGTGGGAGGACCGCCCCCGCGGAGGGGAAGGCGGAGGGGAAGACGGAAGGCCCCGGACAGGACGGAGAGGACCCGGGGCTGGAGCCGGGCGGCGGCCGGACGGCGGCCGGTCGGGACCAGGCGCCACACCCGTTCGTGCGCCTGGCCCGTCTCTCGCTGGAGACGTACGTGCGTGAAGGGCGGCGCATCTCGGCGCCGGCCTCGAGCCCCGGCCTCGACCGCCGGGCCGGCGCTTTCGTGTCCCTCAAGAAGGGGGGGCAGCTCCGGGGATGCATCGGGACCATCCAGCCCACCGCCCCGAACCTCGCCGAGGAGATCGTCAGGAACGCCATCCAGGCCGGGACGTCCGACCCGAGGTTCCCCCCCGTCCGTGAGGACGAACTGGGCGACCTCGAGTACTCCGTGGACGTCCTCGAGCCTCCGGAACCGGTCTCCGGGGTCGACGAACTGGACCCCGCGGTCTACGGGGTCATCGTCACCAAGGGGGACCGGACCGGTCTTCTCCTGCCCGACCTTGAGGGCGTCGACACGGTCCAGGACCAGGTAAGGATCGCCATGCAGAAGGCGGGGATAAGCCCGGGCGAGTCCGGGGTGCGGCTCTTCCGGTTCAGGGTGACACGCTACCGCTGAGAGACGCCGGGGCGGGGAGCGTGCCCGGTGCGGCGGGCGACCCGGTCGGGGCCGTGACTCGGGCCCGTAGCGCTCGGGCCCGCACACCGCGGGAGGGGTGTGGATGCGGGAGGCCGACTACTACGAGAAGCTCGAAGGGGATGTCGTCCATTGTCTCCTCTGCCCCCAGGACTGCCGGATCCGTCCGGGGAAGGTCGGGTTCTGTCGGGTCCGCAGGAACCAGGACGGTGTCCTCGTGGCCGTGAAGTACGGCCGCGTGGCTTCCTACGCCATGGACCCCGTGGAGAAGAAGCCCCTCTACCACTTCCACCCTGGCACCTACATCTTCTCGCTCGGGGCCTACGGCTGCAACCTGCGCTGCCGACACTGCCAGAACTGGGAGCTGTCACAGGGCGACGGTGAGGACGTCCCGTTCCCGCCTGAGAGGGCGGTCGAGACGGCCGCCGCGTGGAGCGACCCGCAGCGGCCGTGCATCGGGCTGGCCTACACCTACAGCGAGCCTCTCGTATGGTTCGAGTACGTCCTCGACACCGCGAGACTCGCGCGGGAGCGCGGCCTGAAGAACGTGCTCGTGACAAACGGCTACGTGCGGGAAGAGCCCCTCAAGGACTTGCTTTCCTATGTCGACGCCATGAACGTCGACGTGAAGTCCTTCTCGACAGAGTTCTACAGGGAGGTCTGCTCCGGCCGCCTCGAGCCGGTCCTCCGGACGGTCGAGACCGCCCATGCGGCCGGGTGTCATGTCGAGGTCACCTGTCTCATCATCCCGGGCCTCAACGACGGGGACGACCAGGTCGAACGCCTCTCTGAGTGGCTGGCGGGCATCTCCCCGGAAATACCCCTGCACCTGTCGCGCTACTTCCCCAACTGGAAGATGACCCGCCCCGAGACACCCGTCCAGACCCTGAGGCGGGCCAGAGACATCGCCGCCCGGCACCTGTCTTACGTCTACATCGGCAACGCCTGGGAGGTCGATGCCGCAGACACGGCCTGCCCGTCCTGCGGCGCGGTCCTGGTCTCGAGACGAGGTTTCTCGGCCCGGCGGATGGAACTCGAAGGGAGGAAGTGCCGTAGATGCGGTAGGGGGGTCAACATAAGGGACCGGTGAGCCCGGCGTCGCAGGGGACGGGCAGGTGGGAACGGTCCGGAACGGGAACGGGGGATGAGATGCAACCCAGAGGTGAAACGGTCGTCATCGCTCTGGGGGGGAACGCGATACTCCAGCCCGGGCAGAGGGGGACGGCGGAGGAGCAGAGGGCCAACATCGCCCAGACGGCCGGCGCCATCGTCTCCCTCATCGAGATGGGCCACCGGGTCGTTGTCACGCACGGCAACGGTCCGCAGGTGGGGAACATCCTCATCCAGAACGAGGAGGGCGCCGAACAGGTCCCGGCCATGCCCCTGGACATCTGCGGTGCGGAGAGCCAGGGACTCATCGGGTACATGATCCAGCAGGCCCTGCGCAACGAACTCCTCTCGCGCGGCCGCGACCCTCGTGTCGTCAGCCTTGTGACCCAGGTCGTGGTGGACCCGGCCGACCCCGCCTTCGACAATCCCACCAAGCCCGTAGGGCCCTTCTATCCGGCGGCCAGGGCCGAGGCCCTCGCGGCCGAACGGGGATGGGTCATGAGAGAGGTCCGTGCCGGCCAGTGGCGCAGGGTGGTCCCCTCGCCCGACCCCATCCGCATCGTCGAGAGAGACGAGATCCGGGCCCTGGTCGAGAGCGGTGTCGTGGTCATCGCCTCCGGGGGAGGAGGCATCCCCGTCACCGAGGGGCCCGGG
>CAJXZV010000002.1 GCA_913063835.1 uncultured Eubacteriales bacterium | reverse complement strand
CAAGGGCCTGACGGGCAGGAGACGGCCTTTGCGGCGGCGCAAGGAGATGGGCGCGCCCCGGTCGGCGCCCCCGTCCGCGCTTCCGTCCACGCCCCGGACGCCGGCGTGCGCGACGCCCGTGCGGGCGTCGTCCTCGGCAAGGGCTGAGGGGCGGCCGAGAGGGGTGACGAATTGAAGAGAAGGCACCTCGTAGCGGTCCTCATCATCGGGGGCGTCCTCCTGCTCTCCCTGTTCAGCGTCCTGGCTCCGCGGGGCGCCCTCACGGGGCGGGGCGTGTCCCTGGGGGCGGCTCCCACCGTCGCCGTCATCCGGATAGAGGGCATCATCGCCACCGGTCTGGGGGGCGCGACTCTCTTCGAGAGCGTCGCCGGCTCCGACTCCATCGTCTCGCTCCTGTCCGAGGCCCGGAAGGACCCGTCGGTGAGGGCGGTGGTCCTGAGGGTCAACAGCCCCGGAGGCTCCGCCGCCGGCGCGCAGGAGATCGCCGCGGAGATAGCCGCCGTCCGCGAGGCGGGGAAGGTCGTCGTCACCTCCATGGGGGACGTGGCCGCGTCAGGGGCCTACTGGGTGGCCTCGGTCACCGACCACATCGTGGCCAACCCCGGCACGCTGACCGGGAGCATCGGGGTCATCATGGAGGTGGCCAACTATGAGGGCCTCTTCGAGAAGCTGGGCATAGACTACGAGGTCCTCGTCTCCGGCGAGCACAAGGACATGGGCTCCCCTCTCAGGCGCCTGACCGAAGAGGAACGCCGCATCCTGCTGTCGATGGTCGAGGACATCTTCAACCAGTTCGTCGAGGCGGTGGCCGCCGGCCGCGGCCTCAGCCGGGAGGAGCTCCTGCCCCTCGCCGACGGGAGGGTCTTCACCGGGAGCCAGGCCCTCGACGCGGGGCTCGTCGACAGCCTCGGCGGGCTCCGGGCGGCCGTCGACACGGCGGCCGACCTGGCCGGGATAGAGGGCTGGTACCGGGTGAAGGAGCTGGGCAGGAGGAGCCCGTGGGAGATCCTCCTGAGCGAGTTCGGCTCCCTTCTCCGGGCCCTGGGCGTCGGGTTCGGCGGGACCGGCCTGCGCGGCGGCGCCCTGGTGGGGCCGGAGCCCGAGCTTTTCCTCATCCGGCCGGCCGACTTCCTGGAGCACCTGGGCGGCGAGGCCGGCGGGCCCTGACGGCCTGGCCCTGACGAGGGGCGACCACCCGGCGTACGGACGCGGCGCGGCGGCCGTCCCGGTCCGCAGGGTGAAGCGGCGGGGTGGAACGGAGGAAGACATTGGTGCATATGCGTGAGCCAAGCAGAGGCGGGCCGGAGCCCGAACGACGGTCGCTCTTCGCCGATTTCGCCGAACTCGTCTACGGCATCTTCTTCAGTCCGGTGAAGACCCTCAAGGAGGTGGCGTCACGGCCGAGGAGCCCCCTTCCGGCGACCTTCACGGCCTACCTCGCCGTGGCCTTCACCGGTGGGCTGGCCGGCGGCGGCGTCTGGGTCCAGACCATGAGGGAGTTAGGGCAGACCGCTGGCATGCCGCCGGTCGCAGGGGCCGGGCTGGGCGTGGCCGTCGCCTCGGCCCTGGCGGCCGTCCTCATCGGGCCCATCGGGCTCTTCATCAAGACGGGCGTTCTCGGGCTGGTGAGCTCGCTCCTGGGCGGCACGGGCGAGCCCCGGCGCCTGCTGGCGGCCCTCAGCCTGACCTACGTGCCGTCCGTCGTGACCGTGCCCTTCAGCCTGCTCGCGTCGGCGGGCCCGGCCTTGGGGGCGCTCTCGGCCTTCGCCACGATAGGCGTGCTCGTCTGGCGGCTTGTCCTGGACATCATCGCCATCCGCGAGGTCCACGGCTTCGGGACCGGACGGGCCGTGGCCGCGGCCCTGCTGCCGCTCGCGGCGGTGGTCCTGGCCGCCGTGGTCTTCTTCGTGATCGTGTTCACCACGATGGCGGGCCTACTCGCCCCCTTTGCGCCACGGGGCCTGCCGGGGTACTGAGGAGAGAGCGATGAACGCCTTCATGTCTGACATGCCTGACACGCGCGAGAAGCCGAAGGGCGGGAGCCCCGGACGCGCCGGGGACCGAAGCGCCCGGCCGGAGCCGGCCCCCCTGCGCCTCACCGACACCACCCTCCGCGACGCCCACCAGTCGCTCCTGGCCACGAGACTGCGCCTCGAGGACATGCTCCCGGCCGTGGAGATGCTCGACGAGGTGGGGTTCCACTCCCTCGAGGTGTGGGGCGGGGCGACGTTCGACGCCTGTCTGCGCTTCTTGGGCGAGGACCCCTGGGAGCGCCTGAGGGAGCTCCGCCGGCGCTTCAAGAAGTCGAGGCTCCAGATGCTCCTCCGGGGCCAGAACCTCGTCGGCTACCGCCACTATCCGGACGACGTGGTGGCGGAGTTCGTGCGGCGGGCCGTGGGCAACGGCATCGACGTCATGCGCATCTTCGACGCCCTGAACGACGTCCGGAACATGGAGAAGGCCATCGAGGTGGCCAAGGCGGAAGGGGCCCATGTGCAGGGGACGGTCTGCTACACCATCAGCCCCATCCACGGGGTCGACTCCTTCGCGGCCACGGCGAGGGAACTCGCCGAGCTGGGCGTGGACTCCATCTGCCTCAAGGACATGGCCGGCATCATCGCCCCCTACGACGCGGAGGCCGTCGTCCGGCGCATAAAGGAGGAGGTCGGCCTGCCGGTCCAGCTCCACTGCCACCACACCTCCGGGATGGCGGCCATGGCCTACCTCAAGGCGGCCGAGGCGGGGGTCGACGCGGTGGACACGGCCATCTCGACCATGGCCATGGGCACCTCCCAGCCGCCGACAGAGAGCATCGTCGCCGCCCTGGCCGGCACCCCGCGCGACACGGGTCTGGACCTCGACCTCCTGGCCCGCATCGCCGCCTACTTCAAGGAGGTCAGGAAGAAGTACCGGGACTTCGACGTCGGGACCACGGTCGACGTCAACGTCATCCGCTACCAGATACCCGGCGGGATGTACTCGAACTTCGTCTCCCAGCTCGAGGAGCAGAACGCCCTCGACCGCCTCCCCGACGTCCTGGCCGAGCTGCCCCGCCTCCGGAAGGAGATGGGCTACCCGCCGCTGGTGACGCCGTCGAGCCAGATCGTCGGCACCCAGGCCGTGCTGAACGTGCTGGGCGGCGAGCGCTTCAAGCTCGTGACCAAGGAGACCAAGGCCTACATGAAGGGCCTTTACGGCCGCCCACCCGGCCCCGTCGACGAGGAGGTCCGCCGCAAGGTCATCGGGGACGAGGAACCCGTGACGGTGCGTCCGGCCGACCTTCTCCCCCCCGGGCTCGAGGAGGCCGAGAAGGAGGTCTCTCCCCTCGCCGAGAGCGTCGAGGACGTCCTCTCCTACGCCCTCCTGCCGCAGGTGGCCAGGAAGTTCCTCGAGGAGAGGCTGGCGGCCCGCACGAGGGTGGACCAGTCCCTGCTCGAGGACCTGAGGGACCAGGAGGCCCGGAAGGTCTACCCGACGCCCTGACGGGGGCCACCCGCTCCTACCTGCCAGGATGCGCCAAAGGGCGCGTCTTGCGCTTGCCCATCCGGCTAGTTACCTGCTTGCGTAAGCCGCACACATCTTCTCCATTATTGGTGGCAGGTGTTTAGCCATTGTTGACGGAAATAGCGCGGTGCGGATGCGGCTGACAGGACACCCACAAGAACGGCCGTATCCGCCGCATCATCACTACTGCTTAGCGGAAAGGAGGAGGAAGAATGAAGAAGGCCGTAACAGCAGCTCTGGTCCTGGCTCTGGTTCTGAGCCTCGGGGCTCCGGCCTTCGCCGCCGGTGAGGTCGCCGGCCCCGCCTTCAACGACATCGCGGGGCACGAGGCCGAGGCGGACCTGACCCTCATGGCCGCGGTCGGCATCATGACCGGTGACGAGGGCATCGGGGGGCCGGTCCGTCCGGACGACCCCATCACCCGGGCCGAGTTCGCCAAGATGATCGTCGGCGGTCTCGGGAAGGGCGCCACGGCGGCCGGTCTGGCGGGGCTCGTGCCGACGTTCGCCGACGCGGACGAGATTCCGACCTGGGCCTGGGGTTGGGTCAACGCCGCCTACTTCATGGGCCTCATGATAGGCGACGACCAGGGCAGGTTCCGCCCGGACGACCCCATCAACTACGCCGAGGTCCTGACCGTCCTGGTCCGCGCCGTGCGCGGCCACGAGCAGCAGCTCCCGCAGGGCATGTGGCCCTACAACTACCTCTTCTACGCGGTGGATGTGGGCTTCAACGGCCGGGTCGAGGTGACGTTCCCGCGCCTGCCCGCCACCCGCGGTGACGTCGCGGCGATGATCTTCGCCATGATGCAGATCGACCGCCTCGACGCCGACGGGCAGCCCATCGCGGGGACGGCCATGCTGGCCGGAAGGGTCCATGAGGGGCTCTTCAGCGACTACACGGCCACGCAGGTGACCATCGACGGCGCGCCCTACGACCTCGCCGAGAAGGTCTACCTGGTCGGCGCCTCCGACTACGAGGGCCTCATGAACCTCAACGTCAGGGCCGTGGCCGACGCGGAGGGCGACATCATCTTCATCCACGTCATCGAGGCCGCCGACAGCTACAGCGGCGTCTTCGCCGAGTACGACGACTCGGGTGACGTGGACTACCTGGTCTTCGAGGACGGGACGAAGATCGCCTACGACGCCGCCCTGACCGTCAGCCTGAACCGGGCCGACGCCGCTCAGGGGGTCACCCTCGAGCCCGGTGACGAGTGTCTCGTCAGCCTCGGTGACGACGGTGTGGCCGCCCACGTCGTGGCCTACCGCGCCAACATCGGCGAGGACTACATCACCGACGTGGTCCCGTCCGACGACGACTCCGACACCAACATCACGCTGTCGGGCGGCGCCGATTACGACGTCCCGGCTTCGGCCATGGTGACCGTCAACGGCCAGGCCGCCGACCGTGACGACCTGGCGGTCTGGGACGTCGTCACCCTCTACACCATGGGGGCCGACCCGGCCGGTGAGGTCATCCGCGTCGAGGCCACCCGTGAGGTCGCGGAGGGCGTCGTCACGGGCACGAAGACGACCTACCCCGGTCCGCACTACCTCGTGACCATCGCGGACGCCTCCGGCGCCTCCACGACCTACGAGTGGGCCATGGACCCGGCCGACATGCCGGGCTCCGGCGCTCAGGTCAAGTACGGACTGAACGCCGCGGGCGCGCTCTTCGTCGAGATCGGCTACGAGGCCATGACGCCCTACGTCCTGGTCGAGAGCTACACGGTCGACAGTGAGGGCAACAAGACCGTGACGGTCGACTCGCGCGGTCAGAGCCTGACCTACGCGACCACGGTCGACTTCTCGGCCGACATCGGGGAGTTCGGCCTGGCGACCATCGACGGCGCGACCAAGGTCATCACCGACTTCACCGTCATGGCCATCGACGAGGCCACCGACTACGAGGTCCTCGCGGTCGACGCGGCCGCCGGCACGATGACCCTGGAGGACCTCGGGACCGGCGACATCCTGTTCATCAGCGACCCGGAGGTCACCATCTACGAGGCCACCGACGACGGCCCCGCCTACGTGGGCTTCGCCGGCCTCGAGGCGGGCGACGTCCTCAACGCCGACGCGACGCAGATGATCTGGCTCGTGGCCGACTGAAGGCCCGGCCCGGTCCTGATGCGCAGCACGGAAGGGCTCCGACCCTTCCCCCTGGGGCGCCCCGCGAGGGGCGCCCCTCCCTCTCCGCCCGCCTCGGGAGGCGGACGGCACGGGATATGTTCCTGCGGCACTTAGCCAAGGGCGCAAACGAATGTCCGCGGTCGGCGGGTTCGACGCCGCAGGATGGGAAAGGAATATGGGCCGCCCTTGGGGCAATCTACACCGGGAAGCGCGTTGTGGCTCACGAGGCCGAGGGGCCGGGAAGGGAGGCAGGGCCGATGCGGGCGGACATGAGGCAGGTGGCGCGAGCCGTGGGCATCCGTGCGTTCTGCCTGGTGCTCTCTCTGCTGGCGGCGGTCGGTCTCTGTCTTCCCGGCCGGCCGGCCCTGGCTCAGGGCGTCACCTTCAGGGAGCACTTCTTCAGCGACACCCCGGCCCGTCAGGCCTACTACTTCGACATCCTGGGCACCCTCGGCATCGTCCGGGGGGAGAGCGGTCTCGGCGGGCCGGCCCGCCCTTCGGAGCCGGTGACCCGGGCCGAGTTCGCGGTGATGGTGGCCCGCCTGCTGGCCCTCGACCCAGGGAGGAGCGGGCCCGACCTCCCGCCGGTGAGCTTCGGCGATGAGGCCTCCATCCCGGCCTGGGCGGCCGAGGCCGTCTCCGCGTGCTCGGCCCTCGGCATCATCAAGGGCGTCCCGGGCGAGGCGGGCGGCGTCGACTTCCGCCCCGGGGAGACCGTCAGCGGGGGTGAGGCCGTGGCGATGCTTCTCCGGGCCCTCGGGAACGACACGGACGTCACGGGCGGGTGGCCGAGCGGCTTCATCTACAGGGCCTTCCAGACCGGGCTCCTCTCCCCGGACGTCGGCGGGGACGACTGGCGCTTCGTCGAGCCCCTGGGGCCGCTGACACGGGCCCAGACGGCCTACCTCATCCACAACGCCCTCTTCTGCTGGCGCGACTTCGACCCGGGTGAGCCGGAGAAAGAAGATGATGCGAGCTTCTCCACGCCCCCCATCGGGGCCGGCCTCGGAGGGCACTCCCTCATCGCCGACGCCGACCTCGCCGCCGGTCTCCTGAGGACGGCCGAGGGCAACACCCTGCGGCTGGCACCGACCCTCGTCGCCTCCGGGGTGGCGGGGGAAGGTGAGCTTGTGGGCCGGAGGGTCTACTGGCTCCGTGACCGCGTGGGTTTCGTGGCCTACATCCGCGCCTACGCCTCGGAGCCTCCGGTGACCGGCGTCTTCGGGGCCCTGGTGGTCCGGGACGACGGGGCGGGCGTCGAGGCGGTGGTGCTCGAATCGGGCCAGGTGGTCCCCTGCGCCCCGGGGGCCGTGGTGGAGCTGAACGGCCGGAGGTGGCCGTTCGACCCCGCCGTCGTCCTGCCTACGGCGGAGGTGACCGCGGTTCTCGAGGGCGGCCGGGCCGTCTACGTCTCCATCATCCAGGAGGACCTCCCTGAGGGGGTCATCAGGTCCCTCCGGTTCGAACCGGCCTCGTACGAGGGAGGGCCGACCACGGGCCGCATCACGGCGGGGATGGGGTTGGCCGGCGGGGAGATGGTCCTCCGGGTGACGCCGGACACCGAGATATACCTCGACGGTGAGCCGGTGGACTTCTCCGAGCTCAGGGAGCGGGACATCTTCTACGCCGCCACGGAAGGGTCGGCCCCGAAGAGAGCCCTGCGCGTGTACGCCTACCGCGACCGGGTCACCGGGAGGGTCGAGAGCGTCGGGCGCCGCTATACCGCCGAAGGGCCGCACTGGCAGGTGACAGTCCTCCCCGACGGCGCCGACGAGACCGTGACCCTGACCTTCAGCCCCTTCTGCGAGGGCTGGGTCAGCACGGCCCTGGACGGGCGCACCCTCACCTTCTGTCTCGACCGCTGGGGGAGGGTCGCCTTCTTCGGCGAGCCGGGGCCCCTCCCCGGCGGGCCCGTCACGGTGAAGGTCCTGCGTCGGTTGCGGGCCGGAGGGTCGGACCTCCTCACCGTGGACTGGAAGGGTTCGGAGTTCACCTACCTGGTGCCGGCGGGCGCGGAGACCCCGCCTGCCGGGTCCCTGGCCCGGCTCCATGTCGCCCCCGGGGGCGTGGCCTCCCAGCTGGAGCCCGCCCGGCCCGCCCTCTTCGAGGCCACCGTGGTGTCGGTCGACGCCGACGACGGGCGTCTGACCCTGACCACGGACAGCCTCACCTGGACCCTGTGCGTCGGGCGGGTGCCGCTCTACGCTGTCGACGATGCCGGCGGGGCGGGCCCCGTCGGAGCTCACGTCGCGCTCAGCGACCTCACCGAGGGCGTCTCCGTCCGCCTGACCGACCCTGCCGCCCCGGAATACATCCTCGTGCTTCAGCCGGAGCCGTCGCCTTAGCCGCTTGGCTAATCCTCCAACAACAACCTCCCTCCCTGCGGGAGGAAAGGAAACGCCTCCACAGAAAGCCACCGTCGGCAGGCGGTGCCACGTCTGCCGATTCCACAGGGAAAGGGGGGAAACTGAGTGAAGAAGGTCCTGGTTTCTGCACTGGTGGCCGTGATGGTCTTCGGTCTGGCCGCGACGGCTTTCGCGGCTCCTGGGGACATCGCCGGTCCTGCGTTCACGGACATCGCCGGCCATGACGCTGAAGGGGAGCTGACGCTTCTGGGCGCCATGGGGGTCTACAGCGGCGAGTATGGTCTGGGCGGGCCGGTGAACCCTGACGATCCCATCACGCGGGCCCAGTTCTGCAAGGTGGTGGTGGAGACCATCGGTCTCGGCAACCTGGCCGAGAGCCTGAGCGGCATGCCTCCGGCCTTTGCGGACGAGATTCCCACGTGGGCGTGGGGCTACGTGAACGTGGCGGTCTTCGCGGAGATCATCAGCGGCTACCCGGACGGGACGTTCGGGCCGGACAACCCGGTGACGTACGCCGAGGCGGTGACGATGCTGGTCCGGGCCATCTCGGGTCACGACGCCATGGTGGGCGACCAGCTCTGGCCCTACAACTACATCTTCTACGGGGTCGAGCAGGGCTTCACGGGTGACGTGGACGTGGGGCTGGTGAACCTGCCGGCGAGCCGTGGTGACATCGCCCGGATGCTGTTCGCGACGATGCAGATCAACAAGCTCGACAAGGACGGCAACGTGATCGCCGACTCGGCCGTTCTCAGCGGTCTGCTCTTCGAGGGGCTGTTCGAGGACTACGACCTGGCGGCCGACCCGCCGACGGTCACGGTCGGCGGCGCTACCCATCCGCTCGCCGACCCGGTCTACATCGTCGGGGCGTCCGACTACGAGTCCCTGCGTTCGTTCAACGTCCGTATCGTGCTGAACGAGGACGGCGAGGTCATCTTCATCGAGCTCCTCGACAAGGCCACGGTGGTGACCGGCGTGTTCGCCAACCTGGCGGACGCTGACGGCAACGGCACCGCCGACACCATCGTCCTTGAGGACGGGACCGAGGTCCCGTTCGACGAGGCGGCGGGGGTGGACGTCGTCCTGAACACCGTCGACGGCAAGACTCAGGGCGACCTCCAGGCCGGCGACGAGCTGACGCTCACCCTGGGCGCGGACGGCAAGGCCGTCAACTGCGTGGCCCACAGGTTCAAGCCTGTGGACTACATCACCGACTTCACGCCCTCTGAGTATGACGAGGAGGGCAACGAGACCGCGGCGGCCATGTTCGACTCGGCCAGCGGCCTGAACGACATCGCCATCCCGGCCGACTGCCAGGTCACGGGTGACGTGACCGACCGCGACAAGCTGGCGGTCAACGACGTCATCGAGGTCGCCTTCGTCAACGACGACGACACCCAGGCCCCGTACATCATCCGCGTCGTGCGCCAGGTGGTCGAGGGCGTGGTGACGAAGGTCACGGAGACCTATCCGGGCCCGGTCACCAAGGTCTTCATCGGGGACACCGCCTACATCCTGGACGACACCTACCTCACGGCTCCCGGCAAGGATGACCAGGTCAGGTACGGTCTCGACTTCGAGAGCGAGCTCTTCGTCGAGATCGCCTACACGCAGGTGACCCCGTACGTCCAGCTCGTGTCGTGGGAGGACAGCTCCGAGGGTGACACCGTCACCGTGGACAACCGCGGCGTCGAGGTCACCTATCCGACCGACGACGACGACTACTCCGGCTACGACTTCGACGGCACCGACTTCGGTAAGCTGACCATCGACGAGGCCACCAACACGGTCACCAACTTCCAGGAGTACACCTTCGGCGCCGGCGGCGAGTGGGAGGTCATCGCCCTCTCGGACGGCAGCATGACGCTGGAGAACGTCACCACTGGCGAGCTTAAGTTCGTCGACGACCCCGATATCGTCATCTACGTCCTGGACGACGAGGGCAAGTACGTCTACGGCGGCTACGAGGCCCTGTCGGTCGGCGACGTCCTCGAGTACGACGACACGGACGGGATGATCTGGATCGAGGCCGGTCCGTAGCCAGACGCCTACCGGCACCTGTGAGCCGGACGCAGGAGGAGGGGGCGCATCATGCGCCCCCTCCTCCACGTCAGGGGTCGAGTCCGCCGGGCGGACCGTCCAGCACGCAGGAACCGGACCTCCCGCCGTTAAGTCTAATGAAGACACAAGACTCGCTCCGGCGTCGAGCTGTGGACAGGAGGACCCCGCGGCCCGCCGAGGGGCGAGGAAACACGAACCCCCGGAAGTGAGGTCTCCGCCATGAACACCCCGCGCACGCGGCCCAGGGCCAGGCTCCTGGTGAGCCTTCTCCTGGCCGTCACCTTGGTTCTGGGCGTCTGGACGCCTCTCCACGAGGCGAGGGCCTCAGCCGCCGGCGGCTCCTACCCGTATGCACCGCCCGGGCCGGACCCGGCGGCCCTCCTGGAGGAGGTCTTCACCCTCCTTCAACACTACAGCCTGCGGTGCCCCGACCCGGAGGAACTCGCCGAACACGCCATCCAGGGCATGCTCATGGGCCTCCGGGACTACTACGCCTCCTACTACGACCCCGACGAGATGGACGAGTTCATGAGCGACCTGGAGGGCGAGTTCGGCGGCATCGGGGTCACGGTTCAGGAGGACGAGAAGGGCTGCCTGGTGATCCTCAACGTCCTTCCCGGCTACGGGGCCGAGAAGGCCGGCCTCCTCCCCGGGGACAGGATCATCGCCGTCGACGGGGTGAGCATCGAGGGCGAGGGTCTCGCCGCCGCCTCCCGCATCCGCGGCCAGCCGGGGACCGTCGTCTCCCTGACCATCAGCCGCGAGGGGGAGCCCGCCCCCATCACCGTGGAGATCGTCCGGATGCTCATCAAGATCTCCTCCGTCGACTGGGACGTCCTCCAGCACGAGGGGAGGAAGATCGGCTACATCCGCATCATCAGCTTCGACCGCGACACCGGGGCCGAGTTCGACGAGGCCCTCCTGGCGGTGCTCGAGGAGAGAGCCGAGGCGCTGGTCCTCGACGTGAGGAACAATCCCGGAGGCCTGCTCGACTCCTGCGTGGCCGTCGTCGAGCGGTTCCTCCCCGAGCGCCACCACATCGTCAGGGTCGAGTCGGCCCACGGCTCCGAGATAATCCGGGCCCGGACCGGGGCCGACTACCGTCCGCTCCAAGGCGTCCCCGAGGACCCGTGGGGCCGGTTCGACCTGCCGCTGGCCGTCCTGGTGAACCGCTACTCGGCCAGCGCCTCGGAGATACTGGCCGCTTCCCTTCAGGAATGGGGGCTGGCCCGCCTCTTCGGAGAGAAGACCTACGGGAAAGGGAGCGTCCAGACCGTCTACCACCTCAGCAACGGCGGGGGCCTCAAGTTCACCACGGCCGCGTGGAGGAGCGGGCTCGGGCGGGAGATAGACGGGGTGGGCATCACCCCCGACGAGGTGGTCCCCTCCGACCTCACCCCGACCGGGCGGGAGCCGTTCGTCCCCGTGACCGACAGGTGGGTCTTCGGGCTCGGCGACAAGGGCTCCGACGTCGTGTGCCTCCAGGCCCGGCTGAACCAGCTCGGGTACGACGCCGGGCCGGAGAACGGCGTCTTCGGGTCGGCCACCCAGCGGGCCCTGGCCTACTTCCAGATGGCGGTGGGCCTCCCCGTGACCGGCAGGACCGACCCGGAGACGGTGGCCGCCCTCAATCAGGCACGGATAGAGGACCATCCCGCCGGTGCCGCTGAAGACGCCCCCGGCCAGGGCCAGACCTGGCCGCCCTACACCGGCGACCGCCAGCTCGACCGGGCCATCGAGTGGCTCCTGGGGCAGATCGACTGAGGCCCTTCTGAGGCACCGGTCTGACGGCCGGGTGGTCGCCTGGACCGCGCTGACGGCTCTTGTGATGTGAGAGGAGGCCCCAGGACGTTGACGGAGGATGGTCAAGGGCTCCGAAGGCCTCGGCTCGACCTGACGGCAGGCGGGCCTAAGACGGCGCACCGCCCTGCCCGGAGCTACGGCCCCTGGGCCGTCGCGGTGGCTGTCGGCGACCTGGCTCTCGTCCATGCCGGCTACCTGGGCGCCTTCCTCATCCGCTTCGGTGGGGTCCTGCCGGAGGTCAACTTCCAGGCCTACCTCGACTCAGCTCCTGGCCTCACCGTGCTGGCCCTTCTCCTGTTCCTCTCCTACGGCCTTTATGACCTCCGGCCGCAGAGCTGGCGCACCGCCGCATCCGGCGTCGTCGCCTCCTCGACCATGCTCGTCTTCCTGGGCATGGCCCTCAGCTTTGTCGCGCGGACGTTCGCTCTGCCGCGGAGTGTGTTCCTCCTGGCCTGGCTCCTTCACGTGGTGGTCCTCCTTCTTTGGCGCGGCGCTGTCTGGCACGCGGCCCACAAGGCGTGGGCTCCGGAGAGGGTCATCGTCTGCGGGCCGGCGGGCGAGGCAGAGCTCTTCACCCGGCGGCTGACCAGAGCAGGACACACAGGCTGGGAGGTCCTGGCGACTCTGGTCGGCCGTCCGCCGCGGTCTCCGGAAGGGTGGCTCTCGGAAGTCGCCGCGGCGGCCGACCGTGCCCCGGCGGAGGCCACGGCAGCGCCCGGCGGAGACGGGCATGGTGCCGGAGAGGAAGACACCGTGGCGTCTGCGGCAGGCGCGCGAGGGTCCGCTGGGGGCCGGCGCAGCGCGCCGGGGGTGCGCGTGCTTCCGCTCGGCTCGCTGGCCTCGGTCCTGGAGGATGGGGACTTCCCAGGGCCCGACGTCGTGCTTCTGACCCCGACCACCGCGCTCGAGGACAAGGCGAGGGTCGTCGCCCTGTGCTCGCGGGCCGGGGTGAGAGTCCTCATCGTGCCCGGATACCGGGACCTCCTGGTGCTCGACGCGAAGATGGCCCAGGTGGACGACATCCTGGCCTTCGAGGCCGGCCCGACGGGCGTGCCCAGGCATCTGGCCTGGGCGAAGCGCCTGATGGACATATGCTTCGCCCTCCTCGGTCTCATCCTGACGCTCCCGTGGTACCCCCTCATCGCCCTCGCCGTGAAGCTCTCCTCGCCGGGCCCGGTCTTCTACCGGCAGACACGCGTCGGGCTCGGCGGCCGGCCCTACACCCTCTGGAAGTTCCGGACCATGAGGGTGGGCGCGGAAGCCGACACCGGTCCGACCCTATCCGGGCCGGACGACCCGAGGGTGACGCGCGTGGGGCGGCTTTTGCGCCGCTTCCGCCTCGATGAGCTCCCCCAGCTCTTCAACGTCCTTCTGGGCTCGATGTCCCTCGTGGGCCCGAGACCCGAGAGGCCGGAGTTCGTGAGGGAGTACTCCGGGACCATCCCCTACTACGACCACCGCCACCTCCTCAAGCCCGGACTCACGGGGCTGGCCCAGCTGTACGCGAGGTACGACACGGCGGTGGAGGAGAAGCTGCGGTACGACCTCCTCTACGCGAAGAGGTACTCGCTCCTCTTGGATCTGCGCATCATGCTTCTTACCCTCCGCACCTTGCTGAAGGGTGAGGAGGCGCACTGGAAGGTCTCCTAGGCGACTTGGCTACAGGTCGCCCATGGAGTATCTTGTAAGTGAAGGGTTCATCCCCGGAACTTCGGTCGAGAGCGGGGCGAAGAGCGGTTCCGCCTCAGGGGCGCAGGCCCATCGATTGAGGGAGGCCTTTGAATGGGAACAAAACCGGGCTTGCTGGGCGAGGACCAAAGGGCGAGGCTGGCGGACGCTTTCAAGGACTATCCTTGTATCATCGCCGCCTACCAGTATGGGTCTACCGTTCGAGGGCTGGCTGGCATGCTGAGCGATTTGGATATCGCCCTGTTGCTCGACGAGACCGCCCCAACGGGCGTAGCCCTGGCCCGCGTCGAGGGCCTTTTGGCCCATCGGATCTTCCGGGTTTTGAATGGTGGACCTCGGGAGGTCGACGTGGTCTCCCTCAACAAGTGCTCGCTCAGCTTTCAGCACACCGTGCTGCGCACCGGCCAGGTAATTTATGATGCGAACCCTGAGGCCCGCCGGCACTACGAATGGAAGGTTATCCAAGCCTACCTGGATTTCGAGCCGACCCTCCGCTGGATGCGGCGATTTCAGAGGGAAGGGTGGCTGCGGAGGTGCGGCCTCACGTGAGAAAAGCGGACGTCCAGAGCAAGCTTGAAGTAGTTCCCGAGAACATCGAGAAACTTGAGTTCTTACGGGCCAAAAGCTACCAAGAATTTTGCTCCGATTTTCGAAATATCGATTCGGCCCTCCACAGACTCCAGACCTCAATCCAGGCCCTCATCGACATCGGAAGCTATGTCATCGCCGAATTGGGGTTGAGGACCCCAAGCTCTAATGCAGAAGTGATTGAAATCTTGACGCAGGCTGAAGTTATCAACCCCGCGGACCGGGATCGGTATATCAGTATGATTCAATTCCGGAATCGGGTGGTTCACCTGTACAATCGCATTGACGTGGAGGTGGTCTACAGGATTCTTCGGGAAGAGCTCGATGACATTCGGAAACTTTATCGGGTATTGCTCGATGTAATCGACGCGCATGAGGGTGAGAAGGGGGGAGAATTGAGAAGGTTTTCCCCCCGGCCATGACCATCTCTGACTGAAGTAGGAGGTGACCCGCGCCCCGGAGGCGAAACACCCCGCACAGTGACGGGGGAGCGGCCATGGCCCTGGCCTTCTTGACGACGGCGGTCTTCTGCCTGAGCCTCCTGGCCGGTGGGGGCGCGGACCTCAGGCTCACCACGGCGCTCCTGGCCGTGGGCCTGGTCCTGTGCGCGTGGGACCGCCGCCTTCCCGGTCGGCTGGCCGCAGGCGGGCCGGAAGTCCGCCGGCTGGCGGTCTGGCTCGGCCTGTATGTCTCTGCAGCCCTCATCAGCATCGTGTGGTCCGTCTACCCCCAGGGGACCGTCCTCTACTCCCTCGATCTCCTGCTCTTCCTCACCCTCCTCTACCTGACCGCCTTCAGCCTGGGGCACGAAGGGGCCCGACGGCTCTGGGGGGCGGTATTGCTGGCGGTGTCGCTGGCCTGCGCCTACGGGTTGGCGGACTACCTCCTCAGCCCTGGTGGACATTTCCCCCGGCTCCGGCTCAGCGGCACCTTCACCTACCCCAACGCCTTCGCCCCGTTCGCCGGGTGCGCGCTGTGTCTCCTGATGGCATGGAGCGGGAGGTTGCCCTGGGCCGACCGGCCCTTCCCCTGGTGGCTGCACACGGTCCTCGGCGGACTGGCCGTCGCCGCTCTCCTCGGCGCCAACTCGCGCGGCCTCCTGCTCGTCCTCCCGGCGGCCCTGGTGTTGGTGTGGTGGGGCCCCTCGGCATGGGGGCGCCGCCTCAGGCTGAAAAGGCTGGTCACGGCCGGCCTGCTCGGTCTGGCCCTGTTCTCGGCGGTGGTCCTGCTCAAGCCCGTCGTCACCGGGGAGCCCCTGGCCGTGGACTCTTTCCTCAGGGTGTGGCAGCACCGCCTCCGCCTGAGCGAACCGGGGACTCTTCCCGAGCAGACCGACCCGGGAACTCCGCCCGACGGCCTCGCCGGGGGGGAGCCCCCCCCGGGGTCCGGGGAGCCCCCCTGGCCCGGGGCCGAGGGCGGCGCACCTTCCTCCGGCCTTACCGCGCTCATCTCCTCCCTCAGCGCCGGCCCCGGCGGCCGCCTGGCCTTCTGGGCGGCGGCCGCGGATGTCATCGCCGACCAGCCGTTGACCGGCACCGGTGCCGGCACGTTCGCAAAGGTCCACCTCTCCTACCAGGTCCACCCGCGGTACTACGCCTCCGAGGCCCATTCCCACTACCTCCAGGTGTGGGCCGAGACCGGGGTGGTGGGGGTCGTCGCGTGGCTGGGTGTCGTCGTGGCGGGTCTGCTGGTCCTGCGATCCGCACGAAGGCAGGTCCAGAGCCGGGCGGAGGACTCCGACGCGGACCTCCTGCGCGGTCTGGGGGGAGGCTTCGTGCTCGTGGTCCTCCACACGGCCCTCGACCTCGCCCTGAGTGTGCCGGCCGTCCAGGCCGTGCTCTGGCTGATGCTCGGGACCTTCTGCCTGTTCGCCCTACCCCCGGTGCGGCCGGGAGATGGAGGCGGACGAACCCGGACGCGTGCTCCCCGCCGGGAGACCGGCCGAGGGGCGGGGCGACGTGGGCCCGGTCTCCTCGTGCGCGTGGGGCTCGTCGGCCTGGCGGTCGTGGTGTGCCTCCCGGCTCTCTCCATGGCGACGGCCCACAGCGGCTACCGGTTGGCGTCGGGCGGCCGGTGGGAGGAGGGACTGAATCGGCTCTTTCTGGCCACCCGGCTGAACCCCCTCGACCCGACCCCGCACTACCTGCTCGCCACCTTCCTGGACCGGATGGCCGCCCTCTCCGACGGCGGAGGGGCCGACCTCAGGGCCATGGCCCTGGACGAGCTGGAGGCCGCCATCCGCCTCGACCCCAGGAACCCCAACCTCTGGTACGTGAAGGCAGAGGTCCTCGCGGAGTCCGGTGACCACGGGGCGGCGACCGCCTCTCTCCGCCAAGCCGTGGACATCGCCCCGTACATGCCTGAGTACCGCTACCGACTGGCGAGGATGTACGCCGACGAGGGGCGCCACCGTGACGCCCTGACCGAGGTGACGGAGATTCTCGGCTGGTGGGACGTTCTCATGCTCAACGGTGCGGCCCGAACGGCCGTCGGGCACCTGGAGGACGACATCTACGCCCTAGCCGGGGAGTCTGCCTTCCACCTGGGTGACCCCCAGTCCGCTCGGGCCTTCGCCGAGCGGTCGCTGTCCGTCAACCCGCAGAACTCCGCGGCCCAAAGGCTTCTTCGCGACGTCGAGGAGGCTTTGTCCGGAAGATGATGACCCCCACGCGGACGACCGTCGTGACGGTCCTGGCCGTCATGGCCTACCTTCCTCCCTGGCGTCTTCTCGGCCTCCAATGGCGGCTCGGTCTCCTCACAGTGGCCGTGCTCCTCACCGTGGCGGTCGCCCGACGTTCGCTCGAGCTGGCCTTCTACCAGACATTCGCGTGGTCGGGATTGGTCTACATCGAGCCCGCTCCGGTGGACGTCATGTGGCTTGCCCTCGCCCTCCTGACGCTCCTCGAGGCCCGCGCAAGGAGCCGGGTCGGGGTCGGGGCTCCCTGGCGGAGATGTCTCGCGCCGGGGGTTCTCCCGGTCCTGATAGCCTTTGCCGTCCTGGGCGCGGTCTCGGTCGCCCACAGTCGCCACCTCGCCGCGGCCCTCCGGTTCCAGTTCATCACCATGTATCTGGTGCTGGTCGGTCTGTGGCTCGGCGCGGCCTTCAGCGACCCGGGCTTGCGCACGGCTGCGGTCAAGGGGTGGACCGCCGCCGCCGCAATCACAGGGGTTCTCGGTGTCCTCGGCGTGGCTCTCGGGGGGCCGCTGTTGGAGGCCTTCTGCTTCGACGACGTCGTCGACCGCGCTCAGGCGACCTTCAAGGACCCCAATGTGTTCGGGAGCTTCGTCGCCTTCGGCCTCCTTGTGGCTCTCTTCGACTGGCTTGTGGGGACCGCCGGAGGCACCCACGGGCGGTGCGCATCGAGGCGTGCCTTCCTGTCCCGGTGGGTGCGGGACGGGGTCCTCCTTCTCTTCATCGTCGCGACTCTGGAAAGCGCATCGCGTGGGACCTGGCTCGGCCTGGCCTGCGGCGGCCTGGTGGCCGTAGGCCTGTACGCTTGGACGATGCGCGCTCGAAGCCGCCTCCTTATTAGCCAGGCGGTTCATCTGGCCCTCCTTCTCGCCCTGGCGGGGTTGTACGAACTGGCGGTCGGCCGGCTCGGCTTCATTGTGAGCCGGATTGCGCTCCAACCGTACGACGCGGACCGTTTTGCCAACCAGGTCCAGGGCCTGTCGAGAATCGACTTCTTCGGCCATGGGCCGGGGTCTTACGAACTCCAGACCGGGATGGCGGCCCACAGCACCTACGTGCGCCTCCTGGCCGAGACGGGACCTGTATCCCTGCTCGTGTTCGTTGCTCTCATGGCGGTTCTGGTCACCGGTCTGGCACGGGCCGCACTTCACGCCGCCCGCCACGGGGGGCGTCGGCCCCAGGAGCCGCTGGGCCTGGCCCTGCTGGGCTATATGGTCTTCCTTGTGGTCTACTCGCTCTTCATCGACACCCTCCACTGGCGGCACCTGTGGGTGACGGTGGCCCTTGCTTCCGTTGCGGCCGCCGAGCCGCGCCCAGGGCATCAAGCATGCCTTTGATGTCACCGCTCCGTTCGAGGGGGGCGACGAGGATTCCGCTCTTTGCTGCCGCCACCACCAGGTCCCTTGCCGCCACGACGCCCACGGTCTGCCCCTGGGAGTAGACGACGCAGTTCCGACAGCCGACGACGACCGCCCCCTCGCCGAGGACGATATTTCCATCCCGGTCGGGCTCCAGGTGTCTCGCCAGCGCCGCCCAGGACCCGACGTCGTCCCACTCGAAATCGACCGGGAGGACTCTCAGGTTCCGGGAGCGTTCCATGACGCCGTGATCGAGGGATACGGGCTCGAGGCGCTGGAAGGTGTCCCGAAGGCGCCGGGGGTATTCCTCTGACCCGAGCTGCGGGAAGAGGGCGCTGAACGCGCGGGCCATCGCAGGCTGGTGGGTCCGGAGTTCCGAGAGGAAGACCTCGTTGCGCCACACGAACATGCCGGTGTTCCAAAGATGCGCGCCAGAGGCTGACAGCATCCGGGCCTCCTCTGGGCCAGGCTTTTCGATGAAGCGGACGACCCGGTGGAAGCCGTTCTCCGCTTCAGGGCCCACCTCGATATAGCCGTAGCCGGTCTCCGGCCGCGTAGGCCTCACGCCGAAGGTGATGAGCCCGGCAAAGGTCCGGCAGTGGGACAGGGCCCGCCCGAGCGCGGTCCTGAAACCGGCCGGGTCGCCTATCCAGTGGTCGGAGGGCAGGACGGCGACGGGCACGTCGCCGAAGCGGCGACGGATGTGCAGAGCGCTCAGGGCGGCGCCCGCCGCGGTGTTGCGGGGCATGGGTTCGGTGATTATGTTCTCGGCCGGCAGGGCCGGGAGATGGCAGAGGATTGTGGCGGCATGGTTCTCACTGGTCGCGACGAGGATGCGGTCCTCGGGGATGAGGCCCTTCAGGCGCTCCACGGTCTCCTGCAGGAGACTCCGGTTGCCGAACAACCTCAGGAACTGCTTGGGCACCTCCGGGGTTGACACCGGCCAGAAGCGCCGCCCCTCACCTCCGGCCAGAATCACGGCGACAGCGGCCCTCCTGCCTCTCATGGACACCGCCTCGACCCGGGTGCGCTCAAGACTCGCAGTCCCAGACGAACCGCCCCGTCTCAGATACTGTGGCCCCGCTTCCGTTGCAGTATAGAAGGGAGACGCCCGGGGGTTTCATGCTCGGCCCTTCTTGGGCAACGGGCAGGAAGGGGGGGCTCCTTTCAGGAGAGAACCGACGGAATGACGCGGCATGCAGACCGGCGCGTGGTTCTCACCTCGCGTGCCCAGACGATTGCCGGGGGGCGCGAATGCAAAGTCGGGGGCCGGAAATACTCGTCGCTCACGGCTGGTCCGACAGGAACAGTGGCGACGCGGCGATTGTGCGTTGCCTCGCGGACCGGCTTGTGGACCGATTTCCCTCGGCGCGCCTCTGGCTCATGTCCGAGTTCTCAGCTTCAGACTGGCGGTTTCGACATGACCACTCCGACTCGCGCGACATCTTTGGCGACAGGGTTCTCGGGTCTGTTTTCCCCATAGTCCCAATCCAGCGGGGCCCACACCCTGGCAACCGCTCGTGGCGAGACCGTTGGACTGACGCCGCCCTGGCCGCGTTCTGCCTTGTTCGCAGCCTTTGTGTTGCCTTGGGGATTCCTGTGCCCTCGTGGCTGTGGTCGGCTCGCGAGCGAGAGACCCTCCTCGTCTTGTCACGCGTCGACTTGGTGGTGAGCAAGGGGGGAGGCTTCCTGTTCGGGGAGCGCAGTCTCAGGTCCACCCTGCGCCTCTGGCGGGTCCTGTTCCCCTTTGTGTTGGCCCGCCGCGGCCGAATCCCTTTCGTTCTATACGGACAGTCCATCGGTCCGTTCGCCACGAGATTTCAAGCCTGGCTCGCTCGGAAGGTGCTGGACCACGCCGCCCTGATTCTCGTGAGAGAATCTCTGTCAGCGGAGCTCCTTCCTCGACTCCGCGTTCGGGCCCCCGTTGCCGTGGTTCCTGACCTGGCTTTCGGCCTCCCATCAGGTCCCCCGGCTGTAGCGGACCGCCTTTTGAGGAAGTACGGAGTTCCTCGGGGCAGGCCCCTGGTGGGCGTGACAGTGAGGCAGTGGCCCTCTGCGCGAGAGGTTTACCTGGCCTCTCTTCGCGCCGCAATCGAACGGCTACTCGAGACCACGCCCGTTCACGTCGTGATATGGCCGCACTGCACCGGACCCGGAGAGTTCGAGGACGACCGCCGGGCTTCTCGTGCACTGGGGCAGTCATTGCCTCATTGCAGACGAGTGACCGTTGTCGAGGGAGAGATTCCAGCCCAGGTCTTAAAGGCTTGCTATGCAAGAATGGACATGATGATAGCCACGCGCTTCCACTCGGCGATTTTCGCACTGTCCGAATTGGTTCCAACACTCGTGATCGGTTATTGGGGTCCTAAGGCTGAGGGCATCATGCGGGAGCTGGGGCTTCGGCAGTGGGTCCATCGTATCGAGACGCTGAGCCCTCCGCAGCTTGCCGCCGCGTCCGTCTCTCTATGGGAACAGAGACACCGTGTCCGCGAACATCTGAGCGACCGCATTCCTGCCGTGATCGACCGGGCAAGGGAGCTCCATCCCCAGGTCGGTTTCTTGTTGGAAAGGGCCACGCGGCCCGACTCGACCCGTCAGACGGT
The DNA here is from genome assembly GCA_913063835.1 of uncultured Eubacteriales bacterium. GTDB lineage: Bacteria > Bacillota > Sulfobacillia > UBA995 > UBA9673 > UBA9673. The sequence goes on along the minus strand of CAJXZV010000002.1, from coordinate 37,927 downwards.
CCTCCGTTCACAGGCCCGCTAACTACGCCCCCACCTTCGCCGCTGGAGTGCGACCGCGTATGCAGCCTCCACGGCACAGACCATACGGTCTACGCTGTACTCGGCAATTTGATTCCAGGCGTTGGTCCGCCTCCTGACCGCTTCGGCAGGTTTCTCTATGAGTTCGGTGATGGCTCGGGCTACGGCCGCTGGGTTGTCGGGCTCGACCAGCCAACCCGTCTCGCCGTTCCTGATTACTTCGGGCACACCGCCGACGGCAGTGCATATCAGCGGGCAACCGGCCGCCATTGCCTCCAGAACAACGTAGGGGAAGCCCTCCTCGCGCGATGTCACCAGGAGTGCCGTCAGCTCAGCCAGCACCGCAGGCACGTCATCAAGGGGAAGCCAGCCGTGAAAACGGACGCCGCCGAGGCCGCGCGACGCGGCGAGCCGCCGTGCGTAAGGGAGAAGAGGACCATCACCGTAGACATGAAGCTCCAACCTCCGGTCCCGCGTGCGTGCGGCGGCTTTCTCATACGCCTCCAGGGCTACGGGCAGTCCCTTCTCGGCCGTGAGACGCCCGATGAAACCCAATCTTAGGGGACCGGTCCCCAACCCGGGGTAGGGTGCGAGCTCCGGAGCCCTTCTGATGCCGTTCCGTATGACCACAAGGGAGCCCCGGCGTCCGAAGTGGCGGGCCGTATCCCGGCTGACCGCTATCGTCACGTCATCAAGGCCCGTCGTCCACAGGTAAACGGCTTCAATCAAACGCCTGAGGGGAAGCCGTCTGGGAACCCAGCCGTGTGCCGTGGACACTACTGCGGGCCGCCGAGCCCCCTCCAGCACGCGGAGGGTGAGCCGACCTCCGACCGAGGCCCTCGGAGAATGGAGATGAACGATGTTCGGCTTTGTACGCCGAACCAGGCCGGCCAAGGTCAGCACGAACCGATGCGGCCGTCTCAGACCCTCGATCTCATACAGTTCAACACGCGAACCCACAAGGCCCTTGAACCCCAGCCCGGCGGGCACCAGACAACCCACCTGGTGCCCTCTCGCGGCGAGACCGTTGGCCAAATCCACCACGTGTCTCTCGGCTCCGCCGAACGACCTGTTCGCCACGACAAGCAGAATCCGCAGGGGCTCCGTTCCAACGGGGCCTGCCTCCGACTGAGGCCCCTCGCATCGCGGCACCTCGGTCCAACTCCTTGGGAGCAACGAGCCGGCACGGGAGCGGTCGGTCGGCCCGCCCTCCTGTCGCCTCTGCGCCACGTAGCTTTCACCGCCCCGCACGTCCTGCCCTTCAGAAGAGGGACAGCAGACGGACAATCGAATGTCTTGAACACCACGCGGTGGCTCCTCGGGCCGTGCGGGCGGGGGGAGGGGGTCCTATGACGGGGAACCCGCGCCGGGTCCTTGTGACAGGTGGCAGGGGGTTCATCGGCAGGCATATAGCTGCACGCTTCGCCGGCGAAGGGGCGGGCGTGCTCGTCTTGGACACTGCACCTGAGGCCCCACCGGAAGAGCCGGCCGCGGAAGTCCCCTTCGGGCGGTGGCAGAAGTCTCGCCCTTCGTTTTCTCTTCACCACCTTGAGACAGCCCGGCTCGACGTGGCGACCGCGGAGGCCGAGGATGCTGTCGTGTCGTTCAGCCCCGACCTTATCGTACACGCCGCCGCCCAGACGCGCCCTCCCAGGAGCGTGGCCGACCCGTTCGATGACAGCCGCACGAACGTCCTCGGCACCCTCCGTATGCTCGAGGCGGCCCGGACGGTTGGTGTGAAGGGTTTCATCTTCATCTCCTCCGCCGCCATCTACGGCGACTCCTCGGTCCTGCCGCTGACAGAGGACGCGCCTCACCGCCCGCTCAGCCCCTACGGGGTCAGCAAGCTGGCGGCTACGAACTACGTTTCCTATTACGGTCGCGCAGGGCTTCTGCCGGCCCTGTCGCTGATTCCGGCGAACGTTTACGGTCCGGGACAGCAGGCCGGTGAGGACGGCGCCGTGGTCCCCGCCTTCATCCGGGCGGCGCTCCGCGGAGAGCCGGTGACCATCGAGGGGGACGGCTCGCAGACCCGGGACTTCGTCTACGTGGAAGACCTCGTGGAGGCCGTGCGGCTCGCCTGGAGGTGGCTCGGCCGGGGCGGCGGCCAAGTGCAGGATGCCCCGACCCTCTTCAACATCGGGACAGGCAAGGAGACCGGCATCTCGCACCTGGCCGACCTGGTGGAGAGGACCGTCGGAAGGCGGCTCGGCCGGAGATACCGGCCCGCACGGAGAGGCGACATCTCCCGGAGCAGCCTCAGCCCAGGACTCGCCCGCCGCCTTCTCGGGTGGTGTCCCAGGGTGGGCCTTGAGGAGGGCCTGAGAAGGACGTACGAGTGGTGGGTCGCCTCTACGCCCGGCCGTGCCCCGCGCGCGTAGCCGGGAACGCCCCCTGCCTCCTACCTGATAGCCTGTCGAGGCCCCGTGGCGGTTCGCCGCGGCGTTGAGCCGCGCCGTCCGCGGAGCGTCCCCGAAGGACTTTCTCCCGACTTGAAGAACTGACCCCGCATGCTCCGACACTTCGCGATGGTGCTCTCCACCAGAAGCCCGCTCCTCCGGCTCACCGGGCGTCAAGTGCTGATGCGGCCGCTGATCGCCTTTGGGCTAGCGGTCGCCCTTCTAGCGGTGGCCCTCACCCTCTCCGGCTGCCTGCGCCTCGGCCGCCCCGGGGTCACCGTCGTCCTCTGGGACGGCCCCCGCTGGCCGGACGAGTCGGGCAACCGCTACCACTGGGTGCAGTCCAAGATAGAGGAGTTCGAGGCCCGCCACCCCTTCGTCGAGGTCATCCTCGTGCCGGTGGAGTGGGAGGACCTCAGGGGGATGCTGGACGAGGCCAAGAACGCCGGGGAGCTCCCGGACGTGGCCCCCTTCGACATAAGCGCCGGGGGCGTCACCCTCGAGGAGGTCCGGGAGGGCCTCCTCGAGCCGGTCGAGAGCTTCATCTCCGCCCCGGACGACCTCTCCCTCCAGGCGCGGGCCGCCTACACCGTCGATGGCACCCTCTGGGGCTTCCCGGCGACGATGACCGGACACATCCTCCTCCTCAACCTTGACCTCTTCGCCGAGCGGGGGGTCGAGCCGCCCCTCGGCGGCAGGTGGACCTGGGAGGAGTTCCTCTCCGCCTGCCGGGCCCTCACCTTCGACCGGGACGGTGACGGCGAGACCGATGTATGGGGCTTTTCCACCTACGTCCTCCCCGGCTACTACGAGGTCTGGCCCTTCCTCTACGCGGCCGGGGCCCGCCCGCTCTCAGAGGACCTTCAGGCCTACACCTTCCACTCCGACGCCGCCGTGGCCGCCCTGGAGAGGCTGGTGGACCTTGTCTTCGAGGAGAAGGTGGCCCACCCCTCGACAGGGACCGCCTCCGTCGGGACCGTCTTCGACCTCTTCGCCGACGCGGAGCGCCAGGAGGTGGCCATCGAACCCTGGTCGGCCTGGGCCATAGACTACCTGATGACCCAGGACGGGGTCATCAAGAACTTCGGCGTGGCCGCCTACCCCTTCCCGCCCGGGGCCTCCTCCGCCGACTCATCAGACCAGGGCGTCTCCGGGCCCGTGACCGTCGGCGCTACGGCCGGCTTCGTGGTCTTCCGCCAGGAGGACCCCCACCGGCGGAGGGTGGCCATGGAGCTGGCGGACTACCTCACCTCCACGACCTCCCAGTACGAGCTCGCCCGCGGCTACCACGCCTTCCCGGCCCGGAGGAGCACCCTGGAGCTCGACCCCTTCGCCGGAGAGCCGGCCTACGAGCGCGCCGCGGAGATCGTCTTCCACGCCGAGAGCCTGCCCCCCCACCCCCGGTGGCCGGAGATAGAGCGCCTCATCCAGAGGCAGATACAGATGGCCCTGCTCGGGATAAAGAGCGCTTCCGAGGCCCTGGAGGACGCCGGAGAGGCGGTGGCCGGGCTCCTCGCCGAGCCGGAGGAGGAAGGCCGGGACGAGGACCGGTAGGCCGGACGAACCCGGTCCGAGGGTCCGACCCTCTGGCAGACTCGTCCTTGACCGGGCACTTTGAAGCCTGGTATCGTTGATGAAACTGGCAGCGAAGGGAGGGATGACGGGTTGCGGGAGAAAGTATCTCGTCCGCGCCTTCCTCGCTGCGCTGTCTGGTTCTTAGGGGTCTGCATGGCGGTGACGGCTGTCTTCCTTCCCCTCTCAGGCGATGTGGCGGCAGCGGGCGCGCGGGTCGATTTCACCATCGGCCAAAGCCACTACGTGATGGACGGCCAGGTGGTGAACACCGACGCGGCTCCGTTCATCGAGAACGGCCGGACGTATGTTCCCGTACGGTATCTCGGCGACGCTCTCGGCGCGTACGTCGAATGGAAGGGGGAAACACGGACGGTCGTCCTGACCAAGGGCTCGGTGGAGGTCAGGCTCGTGATCGGCAGCCACACCATCACGGTGGCCGGAGAGGGTCGGGTCATGGATGTGGCTCCCTTGATAAGAGAGGGCCGGACCTTCCTGCCGGCGAGGTATGTCGCCGAGGCCTTCGGCTACCAGGTCGGATGGAACGCCGAGGAGCGGATGGTCACGATTACGGCCCAACCGTCCGAGGCCCTCTGCCTTGTTCCCGGTGACATACTTGTCATCATCAGCGAAGAGGAACTGACCTACACCATCGAGGTGCCTTTCTACGGGGAGATGACCATCAGCCTCGGCTACAGGGATCATATCGCGATATACGTGGGAGACGGACAGGTGGTCGAGGCGACAGAGTCCGGCGGAGTGGTTGCGAGTGCCTTGTCCTCGTGGGTGGGCAGACCCGGTCAAGTGGGTCTGGAGATACTGCGAGTGGACGTGGCCGACGACATAAGGCAGGCGGCCGTCCAGTTCGCCCTGGCTCAGGTGGGCGATGCCTACGACTGGGATTGGATGAGCCTCGACTACGCGGACTCGGAGACCGAGTGGTACTGCAGTGAGATCGTGTGGGCGGCCTACAAGAACCAAGGAGTCGACCTTGACGCGAACAGCATGAGTCACGGTGCTCACGGCGGTGTCGCCCCGCAGGAGATCTGCGACAGTGAGCACACGCGGCTGATCGCGACAGAGTTGCTGCCTGAGTGCGCCGGCGGAGCCGGTGGGTGATCGAAGGGCAGTCCGACAAAGCGAGGCATCCGGGTGAGGGCGGGGGGCGGCATAGACAAGGGGCCGCCCCCTTACCGTCACCACTCCGGCAGCTCCAGCCCTGTCTCCGCCCCCGCCTCCTTCAAGGCCGCCACGGCCTCGGCCTTGAGGGCGGCCAGGGCCTCCGGGGTCCGCCCCTCGCACCGCACCACGAGAGCCGGCTGGGTGTTGGAGGCCCGCACCAGGAGCCATCCGTCGGGGAAGATGACCCGGGCCCCGTCAACGTCCACGACCTCGGCTCCCCGGGCGACGTACCGGTTGCGGACCCTCTCGACGACCTCGAATTTGGCCTCGTCGGGACAGGTGATTCGCGTCTCCGGTGTCGAGTGGTAGCGCGGCCGGTCGGCCAGGAGGTCCGACAAGGGGCGGTCCGACCCCGAAAGGATGCGCAGGAGCCTCGCCCCGGCGTAGATGGCGTCGTCGAACCCGAAGTACTCGTCGGCGAAGAACATGTGGCCCGACATCTCGCCGGCGAAGAGCGCCCCTATCTCCCGCATCTTGGCCTTGATGAGGGAGTGCCCCGTGCGGTAGAAGAAAGGGTCCCCTCCGAGGCGCCTGGCCTCGTCGAAAACGGCCTGCGAGCACTTCACCTCCACGATGACGGGGGTCCCGGGGTGACGGGGGAGGATCTCCCTCCAGAAAAGGATCATGAGGTCGTCGCCCCACAGGATGTTCCCTTGCTCGTCCACGACCCCAAGCCGGTCGGCGTCCCCGTCGAAGGCCACCCCGCAGTCGGCCCCCGTCTCGCGGACCGTGCGGACGAGGTCGGCGAGGTTCTCCGGCTTCACGGGGTCCGGCCAGTGGTTGGGGAACCGGCCGTCAGGCTCGCAGTAGAGGGGGATGACCTCACAGCCCAGGGCCTCGTAGAGGGGGACCGCTATCCGTCCGGCCGTGCCGTTGCCGGCGTCGACGACGACTTTCAGGCGTCGGGGGCCGAGGCGGACGCGGTCGGCGATGGTCCGGATGTAGGCCCGGACGGGCCTGCGGTACGTGACCGGGACGCCGCCGCCGGACGGCGTGCCGGTCGCGCCCTCTCCGCCCGCCGCCTCCCCCCAGGCCAGCGCCTCCGCCCTGCGTCCGAGCTCCCGGATGTCCTCGCCGTAGATGGTGCCGAAGCCGCGGGCCAGCTTCATCCCGTTGTACTCCGGCGGGTTGTGGCTACCCGTGATCATCACCCCGCCGTCCACGCCGTAGCGTGTGCGGGAGAAGTAGAAGACGGGGGTGGGGACGACGCCGATGTCGATGACCCTGAGGCCGGCCCGGCCGAGGCCGCGGATGACCGCCTCCCGGAGGGCCCTCGACGACCGCCGGTTGTCCCGCCCGACGAGGACGCCCTTTTCCGCCTCTCCGGGGGCCGTCTCCGACAGCCACTCCCCGTACGAGCGGGCGACGAGCTCGGCCACCTCGGGGGTCAGCTCCGTGTCGACCCGTCCGCGGACGTCGTACTCGCGGAAGATGGTCCTCGGCAAACCACCCATCGTCTCTCCCACCTTGATTGCGGTTCTTCCACGACCGTATCGCTCCGGCCCGCGTACGTAGGGGCCCCGCCTGCCGCCGGGCGCCCCGCCGCACCGGACCCCGCGGCCCTTACAGTCTACCCGCGGGAGGCCCGTCCGTGTCGTCGGCCCCGGGCCCTCTCCCAGGGCAAGCTAACCTCGACCCCTCGGGAAGAGGAGGGTGACCTCCCGAGAAGAGGACTGTCCGCCCTTCCGGGCGAAAGGCTGGGACCGTCGCACGCGGGCCCCAAGGAGCCCAACGTGCGGCCGGCGTCCGCCCGCGGCGGAAGACCATATGCCGACACCCACAAGGGGGATTCAAGCCATGACCACCGGCGACGTGAAGGACCCCGGCCTCGCCCCGGCCGGGGAGCGACGCATCGCCTGGGCCTGGGCCGACATGCCCGTCCTGCGGAGCATACGGGAGAGGTGGGCCTCGGAGAAGCCCCTCGCTGGCTTCCGGGTCGCGGCCTGCCTCCACGTCACGGCCGAGACGGCGAACCTGGTGCTCACCCTCAAGGAGGGCGGGGCCGAGGTCGCCCTCTGCGCCTCGAACCCCCTCAGCACCCAGGATGACGTGGCCGCGGCCCTCGCCGTGACCTACGGCGTTCCGACCTTCGCCGTCCGCGGTGAGGACGCAGCCACCTACTACCGCCACATCGCCGCCGTCCTCGACACCCGGCCCGACTTCACCATGGACGACGGGGCCGACCTGGTCTCGACCCTCCACCAGGAGCGGCCGGAGCTCATCGCCGGCCCGGAGGCCCTCGCCTCCCCGCCCGGGGGCGGGGTGAGGGCCGGGACCGAGGAGACCACGACCGGGGTCATCCGCCTCCGGGCCATGGCCGCCGACCGCGCCCTGCGCTACCCTGTCGTGGCCGTCAACGACGCCCGCACCAAGCACTGGTTCGACAACCGCTACGGCACCGGCCAGTCCACCCTCGACGGCCTCCTCCGGGCCACCAACCGTCTCCTCGCCGGGTCGGTCTTCGTCGTCGTCGGCTACGGATGGGTGGGCCGCGGCATCGCCGCGCGCGCCGCCGGCATGGGCGCCAGGGTCTGCGTCGTCGAGGCCGACCCGCTCCGCGCTCTGGAGGCGGCGATGGACGGCTTTCTGGCCACGGACATGGACGAGGCGGCCGGGCTCGGGGACTTCTTCGTCACCGCCACGGGCAACCGGCACGTCATCGACAGGGCGCATTTCGAGAGGATGAAGGACGGGGCCGTCCTCGCCAACGCCGGCCACTTCAACGTGGAGATAAACATCCCCGCCCTCGCCGGGCTCGCCGTCTCCACGCGGGAGGCGCGCCCCGGGGTCGTCGAGTACGTCCTGCCCGGCGGTCGGCGCCTGTACCTCGTCGCGGAGGGGCGTCTGGTCAACCTCGCCGCGGCGGAGGGCCATCCCGCGGCCGTCATGGACATGAGCTTCGCCAACCAGGCCCTGGTCCTCGAGTGGCTGGCCAGAGAGGGGGCCGGGCTCTCCCGGGGGGTGCACCCGGTGCCCGAGGCCATCGACCGGCGGGTGGCCGCCCTGAAGCTCGAGAGCCTGGGCATGAAGGTCCAGGAGCTCACCCCCGAGCAGAGGGCTTACCTCTCCGGCTGGAAGTCGGGCACGGAGTGAAACCGTACGCTAAGGGCAGAGAGGTTTCTAGACCTCCACCTTTACCCTCGACACCCCGTAAAGGGGTTGTCTCCATCGGTGAAGCTGAGGTCGTCTTCACCATTCCCCGGCGGCCGCGAGGCTTCGGGTCACCCTGAAAGCTCCGACCGGCCCTCCAGCCACTGCGGGCGGGGCCGGAGGCCCTGAGCAGGAAGGTCGCAGGGTTGTCCTGTGGAATTGGACGCACTGCCGTCAAGGGCGACAGCCTGGTCAGGAAGGGAACGGGGTCGACCGCGTGTTCCAGGAGCTCCTCGCTTCACTGCCGCCGGAGATACACGTCCTCGTGGTGGCCGCGCTCCCGGTGGTGGAGCTGCGCGGGGCCATCCCGCTCGGCATCCACCTCGGCCTGCCGCCGGCCGAGGCCGCGCTGCTGGCCCTGGCCGGGAACCTGGCGCCCATTCCCCTGGCCTACTTCGTCTTCCTGCCGGCCGTCAGCTTCCTCAAACGGACCCGTCTCTTCCGGGCTCTGGTGACGCTCTACGTGGCCGGGACCGAGCGGCGCATCCAGAGAATCAAGCGGTACGGCTTCGCCGGCCTGGTCCTGTTCGTCGCCGTCCCTCTCCCGGTGACCGGCGCCTGGAGCGGATGCCTGGGGGCCCTCCTCCTCGGCTACTCCCTCGGCCAGACGATGGCCGCTCTGAGCCTCGGCACCCTCATCGCCGGGCTCATCGTCACCACGCTCTCCGTGCTCGCCCTCGGGTAGCCCGGCGCCCTCGCCGCGGCGCGGAGGACTTGCCGCCGCGGGGAGAGAAACATCCCGGCGGAGGTTTTCCTTACGTCCACCTGGCCTGAGTCAGTCAAGAGCATCCTGCGGGGCGCCCTGGTCGTGACCCTCGTCGCGGCCCTGCTCGGCCTGCCCCTGCTCGCCCTCAGGAGCTGTCAGGCCCTGCCGCGGGAGGGCGACGACACGACCTACGTCCCCCCCGAGGTGTCGGTCGAGTGGACCGGCTTCGCGGGGGCCTACACGGCGGACGGCGCCTCCGGAGGTGTCGAGGAGCTGAGCTTCCTCGACATCCCCGTCGTCATGACCCAGCGGGTCGTCCACGACTCCTTCGAAGGACCCCTGCAGGCGGTGCTGGCGCCCGACGGGACATCCTACGTGGTGACGACCCTCTGCCACCGCGGTCTGCGGCGCTACCAGCGCTTCCAGGTCTACGACCTCGAGGGGCGCCTGCTCTGGGAGCACGTCTTCCCGGACCGCTCGTACCGGACCTGCCGGACCTGGTACCTGGCCGGAGGCAGGTACATAGCGGCCGCCGCCTGCCAGTACGACGGCGACGGCGAGCTCCGCCTCCTCGACGCCGGCGGGAGGTTGGTCCTGGCCAGGGATATCGACGGCTGGACGAGTCCCGTGATGTCGGCCGACGGGTCGTGGCTGGCCCTGTTCAACCAGACCCGCAACATCCTGACCGTCCTGGGTCCCCCGGATTTCGAGCCCGCCTGGAGTCTCAGGGTGGCCCCCGGTGCGACAGGCTTCTTCCTGGGGGACGGCCCGCGGTTCCTCCTCAGGGAACCGGGGCAGGCCCGCCTCTTCGACGGCGCCGGGCGGGTCGTCTGGACCGTCGAGATGAAGGGCGGCGGCCGCTGGGCGGCGGCGCTCTCGCCCGACGCGGAGCTTCTGGCCGTGACCAGCGAGGACCCTGACAGCAGTGTCTACCTCTACTCCACGGCCGACGGGACCTGCCTGTGGAGCCATTCCCTCGTCGTCGGGGGGAACAAGGACGTGGTCTTCTCGCCCGACGGGGATTCCCTGGTGGTGTACGACGTCGGGAGCCACAGCGCCGTCTACATGTTCGACACGGCCACCGGCGACATCGCCTGGAGGTCCTACCTCAGGGGCCGCGGGGAGCCGGGCGAGGAGGGGACTGTCGGAGGAGGGCGCGACAGCCCGGTGCTGGTCATCGAGCACCTGGAGTTCACCCCGTCGGGCGAGTATCTCGTCGCCGACGTATGCGAGACCGTCCTCCAGGACCGGGTCTACACCTTCTCCCACTACCTGCTCCTTCTGAACCGTGCGGGTAAGGCCGTCTGGGTGGCGCCACTGGGGTCCCTGGTGGACGTCGATGTCTCGGCTCGAGCGGGCCTGGTCCTCATCACGACGAACCACCCTTATGACGCCTACTCCCGGGTGACGAACCACCTCACCGTGGTGTCCTTCACCGCCGGACCCGCGGGGGGCTGATGTCCGTTCCGCGGCCGGCGGTACCCTTACAAAACTTTTGCAAGGGTAACGTCATCCACACGTCGAATTGATACTGATTACGAAGGAGCTCTGCCAGGGGGACCATGGTCGGTCATAACGAACCGGGAGGCGTCCTGCCCCCGTCCACCGTCCTCCAGAACCGCTACCGCATCATCCGCCTCTACGACCGGGGCGGCTCGGCGACCGTGTACCTTGCCGAGCGCCTGGGTGTCGACGAGCGGGTCCCCTTGGCGGTGAAGGAGCTCAACCCCGACGCCTTCAGTCTGGCCGAGTTCAAGAACGAGGTGAACGTCCTCTACTCCCTCAACCACCCCAACCTCCCGAAAGTCTACGACTTCTTCGAGGAGGGCGGAAGGCACTACCTCGTCATGGACTTCGTCCAGGGCAGGACCCTCAAGGACATCGTGCTCGGGTCGGGCCCCCTGGGCGAGGACCAGGCCCTCGATTACGCCCTCCAGGTCTGCGACATCATGAGCTACCTGCACGGAGGGGCCGAGAGGAAGATCATCCACCGCGACCTCAAGCCGTCCAACCTCATGCTCACCCCTTCGGGCCAGGTCAAGCTCCTCGACTTCGGCATCGCCCGCGTCCCCGACAGCCGGCTCCCCGGCAACCTCCTCCACGCCTTCACCGAGGACTACGCCTCCCCGGAGCAGAAGGCGAACCTGCCGACCGACGAGAGGAGCGACATCTACAGCTTCGGGGTCACCCTGCGCTTCCTCCTCACGGGCGAGGCCGGCCCCGCGGAGGAGGCCGAGGGCGGCCGTGCCGCCCGGGACGGGCGCGCCGCCGGGGCGCGGCCGGTCAGGCTCTCCCGCGAAGTCCGGCGCATCCTGAGGCGCTGTCTCAGGCCCGACCCCGAAGAGCGCTACCAGAGCTTCGACGAGCTCGCCCGGGACATCAGGGCCTACCGTCAGGCCAAACGCACCCGGCTCACCCGCGTCCTCCGGGCCGCGGCGGCGGGGGTGGGCCTCATCGCCCTCCTGCTCGTGGGCAAGTGGGCCCTCGTCCCCTCGCTCCACCCGGTGGCCGGGCCCGACAGGGTCGAGGTCGGGACGAGCGCCTTGCTCGAGGTGGCCCTGCCCGCGGCCTGGAGCGGGAGCCTCCAGGCCATCGTCTGGGAGATGGTCGACACCCAGTCCCCCGGAACCCCTGTCGAGACGCGCCGCGGCCGCTACCTTTCCTTCGGCTCGAACTGTCTCGGCGTCTTCCAGGTCCAGGCCTATCTCGAGGAGGACGGGCGGCGCCGCCCTCTCTCCGAGGTGAAGAGGATAGAGGTCTACCCGGCTCTCGCCGCCCCCGCGGAGGCCCTCGTGGGGCTTCCCGTGTCCCTCCGGTCCCCGGGCGCGGTCCCGGCCTCCGGGCGGGAGTACACCTGGATATGGGAGGTCTGGGGCCCGGTCGGCGGCGGAGGCGCCGGCGATGCCCCCCTCGTCCTCCACGAGGTGACGACAGAGCCGAGGTGTCGGCACACCTTCCTCGAGGAAGGGGAGTACATCGTCCAGGTCTCCGCCAGGGTCGAGGCGGCCGGAGGCGTGGAGGTCACGCTGGTCGGGGAGCGGAAGACGGTCAGCGTCGTGGAAGAGATAGCCGTCGACCCCGAGAGGGTCGTGAACCGCAACGGCGGGTTCGAGGAGGAGTACGACAGGGGCCCCGTCCACTGGGTCCTCGTCTACCCCGGGCGCGTCATCCACGACAAGACCCAGGGCCGCTCCGGAACGCGGTCCCTCCGCTTCGAGCCGTGGTCCGGGGCCTACGCCTCCTACGCCGTCCAGCTCGTCCCCCTCGAGGCCGGTCGCTCCTACCAGATAACCGCGTGGGTTAAGGGGGAAAATGTTGCCGAGGGGGCCAGAATCGTCCTGGAGGCCCGGTTCCGCTCTTCGGTGGACGAGACCTACGTCCTGCGGGAGGAGTCGGTCTCCCCCGACTGGACGGGGACCTTCCCCTGGCGCCAGGTCGTCCTCTGGTTCACGGTTCCCCCGGACAAGACGCCCAACCTCGAGGTGTATCTGAAGTTCAGCGGCGAAGGCCGGGTCTGGTTCGACGACTGCTACGTGGTCGCCGTGGACTAGGCGGCGACCTGCGGCCTTCACCGGGACCACCAGGAGGGTAGCTGTCCTTGAGGCTCCGCCCTGCAGCCGGGTTCAGACGTTTCATCAGCGTCCTTCTCGCCTGCGTCCTGGCGACCGGGGCGGTGGCCGGCGTGCTCGTCGTGCCCGGCGGCCGGCCGGTCCTCGCCGCCGGACCGCAGGGTGGGGCCGGTCTGCCTTTCGCCGACATCGCCGGCCACTGGGCGGCCGTGGAGGTCACCGCCCTGTGGTCCCGGGGGGTCCTGGGACCCGCCGGCGGGGCCTTCCGGCCGGACGACCCGGTGACGAGGGGGGAGTTCGTGACCTTCCTCGTCGAGGCCCTCGGCTGGGGGGTTGAGGCCGGGGACCTCACCGGACTCCCGACCCCGTTCCGCGACGTCGGGCCCGCCGCCCCGGTCGCCGGGTTCGTCAGCGTCGGCGCCGAGTACGACCTCGTGCGGGGCTACCCCGACGGGACCTTCCGGCCGGACCGGCCCATAGTCAGGTGTGAGATAGCCGCCCTCCTCGTCCGCATCCTCGGCCTGGAGTCCGGCCCGCTCGGGCCGGGGAACCTACCCTTCACCGACCGCGAGGAAATCCCGGCCTGGGCGGCCGCCTCCGTCGGAGCGGCCTTCGAGCGGGGCATGGTGAGGGGCTATCCGGACGGGAGCTTCCGGCCCCGGGGCACGGCGACCCGGGCCGAGGCGGTCTGCCTCATCTACCGGGCCATCCGCATGAGCGGGCGGCTCTTCGACGTCTCGGGCATCGTCCGCGGGGCCTCGGACGACGGCGGCCTGCTCGCCCTCGACGTCTGGCCCTCGGCCACCCCCGAGGCCGCCGTGCCTCCCGGGGCGGGCGGCCTGGTCGTGTTCCGGCCCCCGGACTCCCTGGGTCCCGCCGCGCCGGGGCCGCTGGTCTACGTCGAGGTGCCGCCGGAGACCCCCGTCTTCCGCAACGGCGCCCGCGCGGGACGGCAGGCGGTCGAGCCCCTCGACGAGGTGTGTCTGGTGCTGGACGCGCAGGGCCGCGCGCTCTTCGTGGAGGCGACGCGCCTGGACGGTCTCGGTGAGGTCGTGGCCGCCGCCCCGGGGTTGGCCACCGTCACCCTGTGCCGCCCGGGCGCACCCGGCGGGGAGACGGCGCCCACCCGCACCCTCGAGGTCTTCCCCTGGGCTCCGGTCTTCCGGAGCGGTGCGGCCCCCGAGGCGGCCTCCGAGGCCGGGGACGCTTCGGTCAGCCCCGGCGACCTCGTCTACTTCATCCTGGACTCCCTCACGGGAGCGGTGCGGGCCCTGGCCGTCCTTCCGCCCGGGGCCGAGACGGCCGCCTCAGGCGGTGGGGTCGGCCGGGCGGGGCTCCGGCCGGCCGAGGCCGAGGACCCTGCGGCGGGCTCGTGGGAGCCGCTCCTTCTGCCGCCCGCGGCCATGGCCCTCAACGCCCGGGTCGTCGGGGCCGACGCCCTCTCCGCCTCGACGGGCGCGGACGGCAGCGGCCTCACGATAGCCGTCATCGACACGGGCATAGACGTGAGCCATCCCGACCTGGCCATGACGAGCAGGCTCGAGCGCAAGGTCGTCGACTGGGTCGACTTCACCGGTGAGGGCGAGGTCTCGACCACCAGGCTGTCCCGGGCCGCAGGGGGCTTCATCGAGACCGAGCTCGGCCGGGTCCGGGTCGGCGGGCTGGTCTCGAGGAGCGGGTTCTTCCACTCGGGCGTCTTCCGGGAGGAGCGGCTCGACCCGAACGGTCCCCTCCGCGGGGACCTCGACCGCAACGGACGGTCGGACGACGAGTTCCTCGTGGTGTCGGTCGACCGACGGACGCCGGGGACCTACGACACCGTCTACGTCGACACAGACCGCGACCTGGACCTGACGGACGAGGTCCCCCTGAGGGCCTACCGCGAGACGGGTCTCGTCGCCTGGTTCGGGCCGCACCACCTTCCGACGTCCTCCCGCTGTCCCTTCGTCCTGTGCGACCTGCGGGCCGACGGCAACAGGGTCACGCTCGGCTTCGACGGCAACGGGCACGGGACCCACGTCGCGGCCATCGCCGCCGCCTTCGGCTCCTACCGCGGAGGTCCCGATGGTGTCGCCCCCGGGGCCAGACTCATGGCCGTGAAGGCCCTCCGTTCGTCGGGAGACGGGACCTGGGCCGACATCGTCCAGGCGGTGGGCTACGCCGCCCGGGAGGGCGCGGACATCATCGTCCTGAGCGTGGACAGCCTCTCCCTGAGCGGCGGCCTGGGCGCGGAGACGGCGGAGATCGAGAGCATCGCCCGGACCTACGGAGCCCTCGTCGTCATCGCCGGGGGGAACGGCGGACCGGGCCTGGGCTCGGCGAGGGGACCGGGGGCGGGGGAGGGCATCCTCACCGTGGGGGCCCTCGTCACAAGCGACATGTGGCAGGCCTACTACGGCTACCAGGTGCCCGGTGACACCATCTGGCCCTTCAGCGCTGTGGGGCCCCGGCCGGACGGCTCGGGCGGCCCCGACGTCGTCGCTCCGGGGTGCGCCCTGTCCGCGGCGCCGTTCTGGCTCGACCCCACCGGCTACGTGGAAGGTGAAGGCACGAGCATGGCCGTGCCCCACGTGGCCGGGATGGCCGCCCTCCTCTGGGAGGCGGCGGAGAGGGCCGGCCTGCCGGTGACGGCGTCGGCCGTGAGGGAGGCCGTCCTTGCCGGGAGCAGGCCTCTCGAGGGCTACGCCTACGTCGAGCAGGGCTCCGGTGCCGTCAGCGCCACCGCCTCCTGGGAGTGGCTGGCGCGCGTCCTGGCCTCCGGGGAGGGCGTGGGCCCCAGGCCCCGTCCGACCCCCAGGGGCCTGGCGGCGCGCAGGCTGCCCGCCGGCAGGATGACCTTCGCCGTCACCGGCTCCGGGCACGGTCCGGCCTGGCTCGAGCTCGAGACGACCGCACCGTGGCTGAGGCCGGAGAAGGACCAGGTGGCCCTCACGGCGGGCCTCGAGCGCACGGTCGGGCTGACCGTGGACACGGGCCTCGAGCCGGGCCTTCACTCGGCCCGTGTGACCGCGGACGACGGGCTCCGGCGGCTCATCTCCGTGCCGGTGACCCTGGTCGTGCCGTCCGTCCTGGGACCTGAGACGGGGTGGACCTACTCCGGCGAGGGCGAGCTCGGGCCGGCCCGCCTGGAGAGGCACTTCCTCCGCGTGCCCCCGGGGGCCGCCCGGCTCGAGGTCTCCTGCGGGGTGCCGGTCGGCGCGGACGACCGCTTCGCCGGACGCGTCCGCCTGCACCTCTTCCGACCTGACGGCAGGCCCGCGGCGACCACCGACTACATCGGAGCCGGGGCCGCCGACCTCTCGGGGTACGTGGTCGTGGCCGTGGACGACCCGGAGGAGGGGGTCTGGGAGGCCGTCGTCTACAGCTCCGCGGCCCTCTCGGCCTTCGGCCTCGAACGCTCCTCCTACTGGCTCGAGGCCTCTCTCGGCGGGCTCGTCTACGACCTGCCGGCCGGGGGACTGGACCTGGCCGTCCCAGTCGCGGGTCTCGCTGAGGCCTCCGGCCTCTCCCCGGCCTCTCTCGGGGACCCCGCGTCCCTCATCACCCGGTTCTGGCTCCAGCCCGGGGCGGCCTGGGGCGGGAGGCAGGCGGCGGGAGGCGACCCGCATCCGGCAGAAGCGGAACTGCGGCTCCCGTGGACCAACGCGGGCGGCGGGCTCGACGCGCAGGTCCGGGGCTACGGCCTCTGGTCAGAGCCGTGGCCCGCCCGGCCGGAGACGGTCACCGTCCGCCCGGGCGAAGCCCTGACGCGCACCCTGCCGCCGCTGGGCGGGGAGCGGGGGCTCCTGAGGGTGACGCTCCGGAGCCTGCACCTGAGCGGGGTCGGACAGGACCCGGCAGACCTCGACCTCTACCTCTACCGGCGTGAGCCCGACGGGTGGCACGAGACGGCCGCCTCCGCGACCCCGGGCTCCTCGACCGAGGTCATCGAACTCACCGACCCCGAGGCCGGGACCTACATCGTCTTCATCGAGGGGAGCGGGACGGGGACAGACTCCGTCACGGCGGAGCTCGCCTCGGAGTGGCTGGCTTCCCGGGGGGAGGTCGAACCTCTCGAGGGGTCCCTCCGTTGCGCCCCCGGGGAGACCGGCCTCATGCCGGTGAGGGTCAGGTTGCCGGAGAACGAGGGCGTCTACCGTGGGGCCGTCCGTGTCGTGGACAGGGCGGCCGGCGAGGGGGGCTCAGTGGGGCTCCTGCCGCTCACCGTGAGACGCGGGCCCCGGGGCGTCCTCCTCTTCACGGCCCCGGGAGCCCTTGCCGAGGGGCCGAACCTTCTGACTTTCAGCGTGCGCGCCTCCGACTGGACGCCTGTTCCCGACTTCAGCCTGGAACTGGAGGGGCGCGCCTACATGGCGTCGGGAGGTCGGGTAACCCTGCCTCTGCCCCTCGGCCCGACAGCCGAGGCGGGGTCCCGGCTGAGGCTGACGGCCAGGGTCGTCCTTCCCGGTGGGGAGGCCTTCACCTGGGTGCTCCACCTCCCCGTGCTGGGGCCGACCGAGTGGAGCCGGGCCCTCGAGCCGGGAGGCCCGGCCTGGCTGGAGGAGGAGGGGTTCAGGCCGTCCGGGCTGGAGGAGGCCAGGCGGCTCGCGGCCGGCCTTCTGACCGGCGGGCCGTGAGCGGAAAGAGGTGTGCACCAGGAGGAGAAGGGAGACACGGGAGCCTATATGACACCAGGAGCGACGGCCAGGGTCAAGGAGAGGATACTGATAGTCGACGACGAAGAGGCCATGCGCGAACTCCTCCTGGCCCTCTTCCGGAAGAACGGCCTTGAGGCCGCGGCCGTCCCGGGGACCGCGGAAGGTCTCGATTTCGTCGCGGCGGCCCGGCCGGAGGTGGTCATCGTCGACCACCGTCTGTCCGGGGGCGGCGGGGTCGACTTCATCCGTAGGGTCAAGGAGCGCTTTCCCGAGGTCAAATGCCTCTTCATGACGGCTTTCGACTCCCCGGACGTCTTCTGTGAGGCCCTGGAAGCCGGGGCCTCCGACACCGTCCGGAAGCCTTTCGACATACTGACGATGCTCGGCAAGGTCTGGCACCTGCTGACCGAACCCGAGACTCCGACCGGGGAGGGGCGCCGTGGGTAGCTTCATCGCGGCTGTCTGCCAGGTTTCCGCCGGGGCCGACCCGCACGAGGCGGCGGTGAGGGCCGCCCGCGCGGGGGCCGGGCTCGTCGTCCTACCCGCGTTCTGCCTCGAGGCCTTCCTCGGGTGTCCGCCGGCGGCGTCCTACGGCACGGTGCCGGCGGCCGGCTCGCCGCAGGGGACGGAGGGCTCCCCGCCGGGAGAGGCCGACCCCGGCGGACGGACGGCCCCCGGGCGCGAGGAGCTCCTGGGACTTGCGGCCTCCGTCGCCCGGGAGGCAGGCTGTCACCTCGTCGCGGGTACGGTCTTCGTCCCGGCCGGCGAGGGCGGCGGCCGACGCCAGGTGGCCTGGCTCCTCTCGCCTGAGGGCGGGCTCATCGGAGAGCAGGGCCAGACCCATACGACGGCCGAAGAGGAGGCGGCCGGCCGCCTCGAGGCCGACAGGCTCGAGGTCTTCCGGGTCCTCGGGGTCGGGATAGGCCTTCTCGTGGGGCTCGACGTCTGGGTCCCCGAGGTGGCGCGTATCCTCACCCTTGAGGGGGCGACCGTCCTCGTCGCCCCCCTGGCCCTGCCGGCCCCCTACTCCGAGGCCCGGCAGATAGCCGGAGTGTGGCAGATAGTCCAGCAGAACCAGGTCTTCGGGCTCGAGGCCTGCCTTGTCGGGGAGTGGGGCGGTGTGCCGTACGCCGGACGGAGCGCGGTGACGGCCCCGTGTGAGGCCGTCGGTGACGCGAGCGGCTTCGTCGTGCGGGCCCCGGTCCCGGACCGGCCGCTGACCGTCCTCGGCGGCATCGACCTCGAGGCCAGGCGCCGGGCCGTGGAGTCCTACGACATCCTCGGGGCCATGAACACAAGACTCTACCGCCAGGTCTTCCCCATGGCCTATCTCGGACGCCGCCGGCGTGTGGCGGCCGGCCCGACCCGGCGGCCGCTCGGTGGGGGAGAGCCGCGTTGAGCCCGCGGTCCGCAGGGCCGGGCCTCAGGCTCGGCCCCAGGGAGAGGCTCTTCCGACGCTACCTGGCCTTCATCTCGCGGCCGGGCGCGGTCCGCGCCGCCGTGGGCTCCCTGGACCTCCGCCGGGCGCGACCGCCTGACGCGGAGTCCTCCCCGGAGGACGGGCGGCGCGTGCGGGTGGCCGCGGTGCAGATGGACGCGTCCCCGGTGAGGTCTGTGGAGGAGTACGTCCGGCGCGTCGGCGGGTTCGTCCGGGACGCGGTCGCCCGGGGGGCCGACCTCGTGGCCTTCCCGGAGTACGTGACATATCCCCTCCTGGGTCTTCTCCCCGGGTTCGAGGAGATGTCCGGGGCGGGGAGCGGGGACGCCG
The DNA here is from genome assembly GCA_913063835.1 of uncultured Eubacteriales bacterium. Taxonomy (GTDB): domain Bacteria; phylum Bacillota; class Sulfobacillia; order UBA995; family UBA9673; genus UBA9673. Next base: position 18,926 of record CAJXZV010000002.1, on the reverse strand, counting down.
AGCGCGGTGGTGCGGCCGGGGCCGGCGCCACAGAACCGGAGACGGACCGCCCCGCCCTGCGGGATGTCGTCCTCTACGTCGAGCCTCTTCTGAGGAACGTCTACCAGACGGCCTTCTCCCGCCTGGCCGCCGCGGCCCGCGTCCACATCGCGGCCGGGTCGACGCCGATGCCCGACCCCGACGGCAGGGTCTACAACGTCGCCGCACTCTTCGACCCTGCCGGGAGGCTTGTCGGGACCCAGGCCAAGCTCCACCTCTATCCGACGGAGGCGGCCGAGGGCCTGTCGCCAGGCGACAGGCTGGAGGTCTTCGTCACCGGTGTCGGCCGGATGGCGCTCCCGGTCTGCATGGACGCGACCTTCTTCGAGACCTACCGGCTGGCGGCCCTGGAGGGGGCGGAGATCGTCACCAACCCCATCGCCGACGTGGACACCTACAGCTATTGGAAGAAACTGCGCGGCGCCTGGCCGCGTGTCCAGGAGACGCCGGTCTACGCCGTGCAGTCGGCCTTGGTCGGCGAGTTCCTGGGCCGCCCGATGACCGGCAAGGCGGCCGTCTACGCTCCGATGGAGCTGACCCCGGCCGGGGACGGCGTCCTGGCCGAATCGCCCGAGCCCGTCGGCGACGGGATGGTCGTGGCCGACCTCGACCTGGACGCCCTGGCCGAGTTCCGCGAGCGGCACCCGGTCTTCGGTCGGTTCAACGCCGGCCTCATCCGCAACTACCTTCCGCAGGTCTACGAGAGGTTCGCCCGTGACAGGAGGCGCTCGTGAAGAGACTGACGACCCCCGAGGAGATGACCCTCACCCGGCGCCTTCACCCGACCGGGAACCACTTCGTCTCCCTCCCGGTGGTGGGCGCGGAGGACGCCTCGGTCGACCGGGTGGGCGTCCTTCACATGGGTCAGGTGAGCCTTGTGGAGCTGTGCGGCCGCCAGGCGGGCCACGGGGCCGAGACCCTGCCCCCTCTCGAACCGCTCCTCCGGCCGTTCGCCGTCGTGCAGGGCCGGAAGGTGCGGCCGGGCGGGAGTCCTCCGCCTCCGTCCTCCGGCGGCGGCCAGGGCGGGGGGCCGGGCGGCGGCATCGCCTGGAGGCGCCTGTGGAACTGGGTCCCGCGCTTCGAGTGGCGTGAGCCGGAGACCGGCCTGGTCCTCCAGGGTGTCATCTGCGCCCCGGTCCGGCGCGACCCCGAGGGGGTGGCCTCGCACAAGGGGTTCTTCTACCTCCTCGAGGCCGACCTGCCCGGCGGCGGTGCGGTCGCTCTGGGTCTCGACATCACCTGGGCGGACCTCGTCCAGACGGTCTACACCTCGCGCCCTCTCAAGGCCGAGTTCTCCGTCCGGGACGACCGCTGGACGGGCGGTCCCGTGCTCGAGCCGCGCTCCGGCGCCGGCGCCGGACCGGCGGCCATGGCCCTGTCCTTCTCGGTGGGGCCCGACGAGGTGCGCTGGTCGGTCCGTCGGGACGGGGACGGGGCCGTTCGGGTCGAGGTCGTCACGCGGCCGGCCGGGCCCGACCCCGACGGCAGGGTGCGGGCGGCCTTCTACTTCGGGGTGAGCCGAGAAGGAGACGGGGCGCGCACGGTGGCCGTGGACCTCGCGCGGCACGGCTGGGAGCGCCTTCTTGAGGAGACAGGGCGGTGCCTCGGGGCCATGCGGAGGAGGGTCGGGGAGGAGGCGGCCGCAGACGCGGCCGGGGCCCCGGCCGAGAACGGAGCCGCGGGCGGTGTGAAGGGCCCTGGCGAGGACCGTGCCGAGGCCTCCCTCCTCGAGGAGCGGCTGAACCTGAACCTGATGTTCAACTACTTCTTCTCCGTCGGGCGGACCATAGACACGGAGGAGCTCGTCCTGGTCACGAGCAGGAGCCCGCTCTACTACGTCAGCGCGGCCTTCTGGGCGCGGGACGCCCTCCTCTGGAGCCTCCCGGGACTGCTCCTTGTGGACCCCGGGCTGGCGGAGGAGGCCCTCGGGGCGGCCTTCGAGCGCTATTTCCGGCACGCCGGGATACACTCGCTCTACATCGACGGGACCCTGCTCTACCCGGGGTTCGAACTCGACGAGCTGGCGGCCTACCCCATCGCCCTCTGGCGTTACGTCGTCCGGACCGGGGACCGGGCCATCCTCACCCGGAGGGGCCTGGGCCCGAAGCTCCGGCGGCTCTCCGCCCTCCTCGCCGCCCGCAAGCACCCGGACCCGTCGGTGGACCTCTACGAGACCTTCCTCCTGCCGTCGGACGACCCCGCCTCCCACCCCTACGTCACCTACGACAACGTGCTGGCCTGGAGGGCCCTCCTGGCCCTGGCCGACCTCCTGGCCTGGCAGGGCGCCCCGGCCGGGGAGGTCGAGGGCCTCCGGGCCCAGGCCGGCCGGGTGAGGGAGTCCGTCTACCGGCATTGCGTGGTCGACGGGCCGCACGGGCCCATGTTCGCCTGGTCGGTGGACCTCAAGGGCGGGTCCGAGACGGGGGACGAGCCGCCCGGCAGTCTGGAACTCCTCCCCTACTACGGCTTCTGCGCCCGCGACGACCGGATATGGCGGAACACCATGCGCTGGCTGCACTCCCGGGAGCATCCCTACCGGTACGTGGGGGTGCCCTTCCCCGGACTCGGGTGCCCGCACTCGCCGCACCCCTTCGTCATGAGCCTCTTCAACGCGCTCCTGGGGGGTCTGCCGGAGCGCGTCCGGGAGGCCCGGGAGGTGCTGGTCCGGGCCCCGCTCGACACAGGCCTGGCCTGCGAGTCCTTCGACCGGCACACCGGTGAGGTGAAGACCGGAGCGGCCTTCGCGAGCTGCGCCGGGTTCCTCGCCTACGCCATGGACGCGGTTTTCGGGGCGGGAGAGGTTGGAGATTACAGGAACGGTCAAGAGTTTGTGGAATAACACCGGCTGGGAAGACTAGTCCGGCCGCGGGGAGGTCAAGGTTGAGACTCTTCCTAGACACAGCGAACATCGAGGAGATCCGGGAAGCGGTGAGCTGGGGCGTCATCTCCGGGGTGACGACCAACCCCACTCTCGTCTCCAGGGAGCAGGGCCGGAGTTTCACCGAGATTGTCCGGGAAATCACCGCCCTCGTCCCCGGCCCCGTGAGCGTCGAGGCGGTCAGTCTCGAAGGGCCGTCAATCGTAGAGGAAGCCCGCCGGCTCGCGGCCATGGCCCAGAACGTCGTGGTGAAGATTCCCATGACCCCGGAGGGGCTGAAGGCGGTCAAGGTGCTGGCCGGCGAGGGGGTCAGGACCAACGTGACCCTCGTCTTCTCGGCCAACCAGGCCCTCCTGGCCGCCCTGGCCGGAGCCACCTATGTCAGCCCGTTCGTCGGGCGCCTGGACGACATCGGACACGACGGCATGGCCGTCGTCCGCGACGTGGCCGAGATCTTCCAGTTGCACGCCCTGGACACGGAGATCATCACGGCCAGCGTCCGTCATCCCCTGCACGTGTTGGAGGCGGCCAAGGCCGGCTCGGACATCGCCACCGTGCCGATGAAGGTCCTGAGAGCCATGGTGAGCCATCCCCTGACCGACCGGGGCATAGAGAGGTTCCTTGCGGACTGGAAGAAAGTTGACAAAGGCTAGACAGGGCGCGGCGTCGTAGGGTTATAGCCTGCCGCCCGCCGGATTATCCTAGTACGGCCAGGTTACCCCGTTGTAACCTCCCGACGAGAGGGAACGCCAGCGATCTTTTTCACCTGAGTATCCACCGGGTTCCATCCCTTGCATGTCTTGCGTTCGGCCTGTTCGTGACTTTAGAGGACGGGGTGAGTGGGTTGAACATCGCCCAACTGGAGTCCAAGACACTGAAGGAACTCTACCAGATGGCCCGGGACCTCGGCATCATGGGCTACTCCGAGATGATAAAGAAGGAGCTCATCTTCGAGATCCTGAAGGCCAACATCGAGAAGGAGGGGTCCATCTTCGCCGAGGGCGTGCTGGAGATCATGCCGGAAGGCTTCGGCTTCCTCCGGCCGACCGGCTACATCCCAAGCCGGCAGGACGTGTACGTGTCCCCCTCACAGATACGGCGCTTCGACCTGAAGACGGGGGACTATGTCTCCGGCCAGGTCCGTCCTCCCAAAGACAGCGAGCGCTACTACGCCCTCCTCCGGGTCGAGGCGATAAACGAGGAGGACCCGGATGTCGCCCGGGACCGCATCCCGTTCGAGGCCCTGACCCCCGTCTTCCCCAGCGAGCGGCTGGTCCTCGAGACGACCCGCAACGAGATCTCCACACGGCTCATCGACCTCATCGCTCCGATCGGGAAGGGCCAGCGGGGGCTCATCGTCTCCCCGCCCAAGGCCGGCAAGACGGTGCTCCTCAAGAAGATCGCCAACGCCATAATGGCCAACGCGCCCTCCGTCCATCTCATCGTCCTGCTCATCGATGAGCGTCCGGAGGAGGTCACCGACATGGAACGTTCGGTGACCGGTGAGGTGGTGAGTTCGACCTTCGACGAGCTGCCCGAGAACCACATCAAGGTGGCCGACATGGTCCTCGAGCGGGCCAAGAGGCTCGTCGAGCACAGGAAGGACGTCGTCATCCTCCTTGACAGCCTCACCCGTTTCGCCCGGGCCCACAACTTGGTCGTTCCCCCGAGCGGGCGGACCCTGTCGGGCGGGATAGACCCGGCCGCCCTCCACAAGCCCAGGCGGTTCTTCGCCGCCGCCCGGAACATAGAGGAGGGAGGGAGCCTGACCATCATCGCCACCTGCCTCGTGGACACCGGCAGCCGGATGGACGACATCATCTACGAGGAGTTCAAGGGCACGGGCAACATGGAGATTCACCTCGACCGGCAACTCTCCGAGAGACGCATCTTCCCGGCCATAGATGTCAAGCGGTCGGGCACCCGCAAGGAGGAGCTCCTCCTCGCGCCGGAGGTGCTGGAGATGACCTACGCCCTCCGCCGGGCCCTCAACGCCCTGGGCACCCAGGAGGCGACGGAGATGCTCATCGACCGCCTGAAGAAGACAAAATCCAACGCAGAGTTCCTGAAGATAGTCCAGAAAGGCCTGCAGATGACATGAGCCGTAGGCGGAGCGGGGGGCCGCGGCCCGCCTGAGCGCCGGACCGGGCCGACCGGGCCGCGGGCAGGCCTGATGTCACGATGCTGGAGGCTCGTGCCGGTTGATGGCCTGATGTTACATCATAGAACCGCATAGCACGTGTCACGGGGCGTCCTACCGAGTCATGAGGGCGCCCCGGGCCTTCTCAGGGATAAAAACCTGACCCGGCACCAAAATAACTACCGGGTCAGCGAGAGCGCATAAAGTGGGAAAGGAGGCAGGGCGATTAATCCCTGGGACAGACTGGGGCGGAACCTGGGGCTCCTGGTGCTCGTGGTCACCCTGTCGGCGGCCTCGACCGGCGGCCTCCTGGTCCGATCATCGCTCCCCTTCTTATCGGCAGATGTCTCCCATGTCGACGCCCCCGCGGGCCGACTCCCTCCCGCCGACTCCTCTCCTGAAACTCCTCGGTTCCCGCCCTCACCGACCTCCGACCACGCGACAGACAGCCGGACTCCGTCCAGACGCGCAGGCCTGGCTGCCGACGGGCCGGCCACCGGCGGCGAGACCCTCGACACTGAACGTGCCTTCGGGTGGCTCCTGGAGGCAGGCCTGAGCGCCATCGCACCCCCCGGGAGCCGCGCCGGCGGACAGGATACCGAGCGGCAGCCGGCCTCTGGGACCGGTCCGGTCGTGGAGGGGCGGACCCGGGAGGGCACCGAGCATGCGGACACCAGGCCGACGATAATCACCCACATCGTCGCTCCGGGGGAGACCGTGACCTCCATCGCCGAGAGGTACGGGGTGACACCCGCGACCATCGCCCTCTCGTCGGGCCTGGTCAACCCGGACCGCATCTACCCCGGCCAGCGGCTGGTGTTCCCCTCTGTCGTGGGAATCCTACACCGCGTCAGGAGCGGCGAGAGCCTGTCGACGATCGCCGCCATGTACGAGGTCACTGCGAGCGACATCGTCCAGGCCAACGACCTGGCCGACCCCGACCGGCTGAGCAAGGGCCAGCTCCTCATCATCCCGGGCGGGAGGCTCAAGCAGGTCACGGTCGCCTCCTCGTCCGCCGCCGACAGGTCTCCGCGGGGGCTCATCTGGCCCTGCCGGGGTCCCATCACATCGCACTTCGGGCCGCGCTGGGGACGCCTGCACACGGGTATCGACATCGCCGCCCCCTACGGGGCGAGCATCCGGGCGGCTGCGGCCGGCAGGGTCTCCTACGCCGGATGGTACGGGAACTACGGACGGTGCGTCATCCTCGACCACGGCGGCGGGCTCCAGACCCTCTACGCCCATGCGCACGAGATCCTCGTCACCGTAGGGGAGAGTGTGGCGCAGGGGCAGGTCATCGCCCGCGTCGGGACGACGGGGAACTCGACAGGCCCCCACCTCCACTTCGAGGTCCGGGTGTCGGGCTCCATCCGGAACCCCCTGAACTACCTCGACGACTAGCCCGACCGGCCGCGCTCCGACCTTGGACAACGTTCCAAGGCGCGTGGTATAATGACGTTTGCGTATTCGGGCGAGGCCGTGGCCGTCCGGCCTTTCCACTCGTATAGGCCCGGACGCAGGTCTCGTCCGGCAGGCCTACCCAGCGAAGAAGGTGTCCGAGTTGAAGAAAGGCATCCACCCGACCTACTATCCCAAAGCGCGCATCGTCTGCGGCTGCGGCGCCGTGTACGAGGTGGGCTCGACCAAGGAGAGCCTCAGGGTCGAGGTCTGCGCCAAGTGCCATCCCTTCTACACCGGGCAGCGCCGCATCGTCAGCACGGGCGGCCGGGCCGAACGCTTCATCAAGAAGTACAACTGGGGCCAGGCCAAGCCCGACGAGGAGAAGAAGGGGCTCAAGGTCAAGAAGGGCGCCGAAGAAGTCAAGGAGATTCTGGAGGAACTCGGCGAAGACGAGGAGAACGGCGACCGGCGTTAGGACGACGTCCCTAGGCCTTCTGGTGGGAGGTGTGTGGTCCCGGGCACGCCGAAGGGACGTGTTCAAGGAAGGGAAGGGGGCAGAGGACAGAGGAGATCCCGCTTCCCTGTATCAGAGGAGCCGGAAGGAGGAGGGAAGACGTGACGAAGAGATTCCTTTTCACCGTAGTCCTCGCCTGCCTGCTTGTCCTGGCTTTCTCGCTGTCGCTCGCCGGGTGCAAGAAGGAGGAGCCGTCGGCGCTGGACCGCATTCTGGAAGAGGGTAAGATCGTCGTCGGCACCTCGGCCGACTACGAGCCGTTCGAGTACGTGGACCCGGACACCGGTGAGTACACAGGCTTCGACATCGAACTGATGGAGAAGATCGCCGAGCGGCTCGGGGTCGAGGTCGAGTGGCGGGACATGAGCTTCGACATTCTCCTGACCACCCTGCAGGCCGGTGAGCTCGACGCCATCATCGCCTGCATGACCGTGACGCCGGAGCGGCTCGAGATGGCCGACTTCACCGACCCGTACATCATCTCCAAGGACGCCATCCTGGTCAAGACCGGGAGCGACGTGGTCTCCATCGAGGGCGCCGAAACGATGAGTCAGGAGGAGCTGGCCGCGGCTCTGGTCGAGGCCCTCAAGGACCTGAAGGTCGGCGTCCAGGCGGGCACCATCCATGAGCAGTGGTGTGACGAGAACCTCATCGGGGCCGGTGTGATGCCTGAGACCAACCTCAGCCGCTACCCGCGGGCCGACCAGGCCGTGTCCGACCTCGTGGCCGGGCGCATCGACTGCGTGTTCCTCGATGAGGGTGTGGCCCTCGGTTTCGCCGAGACGCACGATGTCGAGAAGGCTCTCACGGTCGACCTGGAAGGCAACCCCGGCATCGCCGTCACGAAGGGCGAGACCGAGCTGGTCGAGAAGCTGAACGAGATCATCGCCGAACTCCGTGAGGAAGGGTTCATCGCCGAGCTGGCCGGCAAGTACGACCTCCCCGGCGAGTAGCCCGTCCGTCTGAGTGCGGCTCACGCGGCGGGGCCGGACCCCTGGTTCTCGTGGCCCCTCGGCTGGTCGCGGCCCCGCCGTCTGCCTCCCCGCCCGGGACCGGTCTGCCAGTTGGAGTCCTTTGTGCGCTGTGTGGTCTACATCCTCCCCGCGGCGAAGCTCACGCTCCTGGTCACGGTGATGTCTTTGGCGATGGGCTTCGTCCTGGGGATGCTCCTCGCCGTGGCGCGCGTGTACGGGGGGCCGGTCCTCCGCTTCGCGGCCGCGTCGTACAGCCGCGTCGTGCGCAGTCTCCCGACCCTGGTCATGGTCTTCGCCCTTTACTACGTGGTCCTCATGACCGACTTCCTGGGTGGCAGCCGTCTCGCCTCGGCCGTCCTGGCCCTGGGGGCCTGTAGCACCGCCTACCAGTCCGAGATATTCAGGGGGGCCATCCAGTCCCTGGGGAGCGGCCAGATGCTCGCCGCGCGCTCGCTCGGCATGTCGCGTCCGGTCGCGCTGAGGAACGTCATCCTTCCCCAGGCCGTCCGACTGGCCATCCCCGCCTGGTCGAACGAGGCGGCTATCGTCCTCAAGGACTCGTCCCTGGTCTCCGCTGTCGGGACCGTGGAGCTGTTCCGCCGGGCGGAGCATGTCGCCGCAGCCACCCACGACTGGCTGACGGCCTTCCTTGCGGTGGGCCTCATCTACTTCTGTCTGACGTTCCTCACCAATCGGGGTCTTGACTGGGTCGAGAGGCGTTATCGCCTGAAGGTCTGACGAACGTACGAACGGGGGTCGACTCCGGTGGCCGAACCCATTCTCAGGATAGAGGACATCCACAAGGCCTACGGGAAGACCAAGGTCCTGCGCGGCGTGTCTTTCGACGTGGCGCCCGGCGAGGTCGTGGTCATCATCGGTCCGAGCGGGACGGGGAAGAGCACCCTCCTGCGGTGTGTCAATCTTCTCACGGTGCCCGACAGGGGCCGTGTCTGGCTCGAAGGGGTCGAGCTCACCGACAAGGCCGTCGACATCAACAAGGCCCGCGAGAAGATCGGGATGGTCTTCCAGGAGTTCAACCTCTTCACCCATCTCACGGCCGTCCAGAACGTCATGCTGGCCCTGACCAAGGTGAAGGGTATGAAGACGGCCGAGGCCCGGGCCAGGGCAGAGCGTGAGCTCGAGAAGGTCGGTCTGGCCGACAAGGCCGACCTCTACCCCGCGGAGCTCTCCGGCGGCCAGAAGCAGAGGGTGGCCATCGCCAGGGCCCTGGCGATGAACCCGAAGGTGATGCTTTTCGACGAGCCCACGTCCGCCCTCGACCCCGAGCTCATCGGAGAGGTCCTCGAGGTCATGCAGGCCCTCGCCTCGCAGGGCATGACCATGCTCGTGGTGAGCCACGAGCTGGGCTTCGCCCGCGAGGTGGCCGACCGCATCATCTTCCTCGAGGACGGGGTCATCGCCGAGGAGGGACCGCCCGAGCAGCTCTTCGTGAACCCCAGGAACCCGAGGACCCGCGAGTTCCTCTACAAGCTCACCGAACTCTACGGCGAACACGGTGAGCCGAAGTCCAGGGGGCGGGAGCGGTGACCCTCACGGAGACCCTCCGGTTCATGTGGGACATCCTGCCCGAACTCCTGCAGGGCCTGGAGGTCACCATCCAGTTGACCGCGATGTCGCTCGCCGGGGGGTTCGTCCTTGCCGTCCCCGTCGCGCTCGTCAGGACCTACACCCGCGGCCCCCTCAACTGGCCGGCGACGGCCTTCGTCGAACTCTTCCGGGGGACGCCCCTGCTCGTGCAGCTCTACGTGGTCTACTACGGTCTGCCCGAGCTCGGCTTCGTTCTGGACCGTCTTCTGTCGGCCTGGATAGCCCTCTTCCTCAACTCTGCGGCCTACCAGTCGGAGTACATCCGGGGGGCCATCCAGTCCGTGAGCCGCGGCCAGCTCCTCGCGGCGCGGGCCCTGGGGATGCGGTCCCTGACGGCCTTCCGGTGGGTGGTCCTGCCGCAGGCCCTGAGGCTGGCCCTTCCGTCGTGGTCCAACGAGGTGGCCTACATGGTCAAGTACGTTTCGGTCGTGTACATGATCGCCGTCGGGGAGCTCTTCACCAGGGGACAGCTCATCATCACCCGCACCTGGAAGGTCGGCCCGACCCTCTTCACGGTGGCCCTCATCTACATCCTCGTCGTCTACGCCGTGACCAAGGTCATGGACCACGTCGAACGCCGGTTCCGCATCCCCGGCCTCGAGACCGGTGTGGAAGGACGCGAAGCGTGAGAGCGCGCGTCGGCCAGGCCGGTCCCGTCCGCCCGCCGGGGGTGAAGGCCGGCCCCGCGGTCTCCTACGGGGGACAGGCGGTCATCGAGGGGGTAATGATGCGCGGGCCCGACGGGTACGCCGTCGCCGTCCGGAGGCCCGGAGGGGAGATCGTCACCCGCCTCGTCAGACGGCCCGGTCCGGCCTCACGGCACCCTCTCGCCCGCGTGCCCCTGGCCCGGGGGCTGTTCGCCCTTGTGGACTCTCTCGTCGTCGGGGTGGAGAGCCTGATGTGGTCGGCCGACGAGGCCGCAGGCGAGGAGGAGAAGCTGTCCCGGGCGGAGAGCGCCCTGGTGGTCGTCATCGGCGTCCTGGGCGCCGTCGGCCTGTTCGTCCTCCTCCCCACCGTCGTCGCCGGTCCCCTGCTCCGGTCGGGAGCGGGGGACCTGGTCGTCAACCTGGCGGAGGGGCTCCTGCGCCTCGGCGTCCTCATCGCCTACGTGTGGGCCATCGGGCGCATGCCCGACGTGAGGCGGGTCTACGAGTACCACGGGGCGGAGCACAAGGTCATCAACGCCTACACGGCGACGGGGGACTGGAGCCCGGCGGCCGCGAGGGAGCAGAGCACGACCCACCCCCGGTGCGGGACGAGCTTCCTGCTCTTCGTCGTCGTGGTGAGTGTCGTCTTCTTCTCCCTCTTCGGCTGGCCGAACATATGGGTGAGGATGGCCACCCGCCTCCTGCTCCTGCCGGTGGTGGCCGGGGTGGCTTACGAGGCCATCCGCCTCGCCGACCGGTCGAGGTCCCCGCTTGTGAGGTGGATGGCCGCGCCGGGCCTGTGGCTCCAGCGGCTGACGACGCGGGAGCCCGACGACAGCCAGCTAGAGGTGGCGGCGGCGGCCCTGGCCGCCCTCGACCCGCCGCGGCTAGACCCGGAGCGCTCCCCGGACCTTCGTTGAAGCGCTGATTCCGGGCGTGCTATAATTCACGCGGCCGCCGGTCCCCGGGCGGCCGCAGGGCCGTTTGGCGGTGACAGAAAGGTGCTGGAGAAGCTCGCCGAACTCGACCGCAGGTACGAGGCTCTCACCGCGCAGCTCGCCGACCCCGCGGTGCTGGCCGACCACGACCGCTGGCAGGCCGTGGCGAAGGAGCGCTCGCGCCTGGAGCCCATCGTGGAGGCCTACCGGGCCCTGAGGAAGGTCGAGGAGGAGATCCGCGGGGCCCGGGAGCTTCTGGAGGGCGAGACCGACGGCGAGCTCAGGGAGATGGCCGAGAGCGAGCTGAAGGCGCTCCGCGCGCGCAAGGCCGAACTCGAGAGCAGGCTGAAGGTGCTCCTTCTCCCGCGGGACCCCAACGACGAGAAGAACGTCTTCATCGAGATCCGCAGCGGGACGGGCGGGGAGGAGGCGGCGCTGTTCGCCGCCGACCTCTACCGGGCCTACACCCGCTACGCCGAGCGCAAGGGCTGGCGCACCGAGCTGGTGAGCGCGACCCCCACCGACATCGGCGGCTTCAAGGAAGTCGTCTTCATGGTCGAGGGTGAAGGGGCCTACAGCCGCCTGAAGTACGAGAGCGGGGTCCACCGGGTCCAGCGCGTCCCCGAGACGGAGTCCAGCGGCCGCATCCACACCTCCACGGCCACCGTCGCCGTCCTCCCGGAGGCCGAGGAGGTCGAGGTGGAGATAAAGCCCGAGGACCTCCGCATCGACACCTACGGCGCCGGCGGGCCCGGCGGGCAGCACGTGAACAAGACCGAGTCGGCGGTGAGAATCACGCACCTTCCGACAGGCATCGTGGTGACCTGCCAGGACGAGAAGTCCCAGCACAGGAACAGGGACAAGGCCATGCGCGTCCTCCGGGCCCGGCTCCTGGCCAAGGCGGAAGAGGAGCAGAGGGAGGAGATCGCCCGCCGGCGGCGCTCCCAGGTCGGCACCGGTGACCGCAGTGAACGCATCCGGACCTACAACTTCCCGCAGGGCAGGGTCACGGACCACCGCATCGGTCTGACCCTGCACAAGCTCCCCCTCATCCTCGACGGCGACCTTGACGAGCTCATCGACGCCCTCGCCACCTCGGCTCAGGCGGAAGAGCTGCGGAAGGTCGAGTGAGGCGGATGCCGCCGGGGCGGGGCCCGGCCGCACCCGAGTCCGTGGGGTCCGCCGTTCGCGAGGCCGCCGGGGTCCTGCGCCGGGCCGGATGTGACACCCCCCTCCTCGACGCCGAGGTGCTCCTGTGCCATGTCACCGGGCTCAGCCGGGAGACCCTCCTGGCCCACCCGGAGCGCCGGCTCACTCCGCTCGAGCGCCGGGCGTACCGGGAGGTCGTGGGGCGGCGGGCCGCCCGGTGCCCCCTCGCCTACATCACCGGCCGCCGTGAGTTCATGTCGTTCGACCTCGAGGTCGGACCGGGGGTCCTCGTCCCGCGACCCGAGACAGAGCTCCTGGTGGAAGTTGCCGCGGCCGCGGCGCGGGAGGCCGGCGCCCGTCTGGTCGCCGACGTCGGCACCGGCTCCGGCGCGGTGGTCGTGGCCCTGGCGCGCCTCCTGCCCGAATGCCGCTTCGTGGCCTCGGACTCCTCGCCGCGGGCCCTCGAGTACGCGGCGAGGAACATCGCCAGGCACGGTCTTCAGGACAGGGTGAAGCTCTACCAGGGCGACCTCCTCGAGGCCTTCGCTCCCGCCGCCTCAGGCCGCCCCTCCGGCCCCGCCTCGAGCCGCCCCTCCGGCCCCGCCTCCGGCCGCCGCCTGCTGGACGGCGTCGTGGCCAATCTTCCCTACGTCGCCCAGACCGAGTGGCCCGGGCTTCCGCCCGAGGTCCGGCTCTACGAGCCTCCCGAGAGCCTCCTCGGCGGCCTCGACGGCCTGGACCTCTTCCGGCGGCTGGCCTCACAGCTCCCCTTCCACCTCGCCCCGGGAGGTTTCGTCTGCCTCGAGGTGGGCGCGGAGCAGGCCGACGCGGTCACGGCCCTCCTTATGGGCACAGGGCTCTTCGACTCGGTCCGTGTGCACCGGGACCTCGCCGGGCGGCCCAGGGTCCTCGCGGCCAGGAGGGCCCCGGCCGGGCCCGCCGCCGGACCGGGCAGGGATTCGCCGCTCGGTGTCGGACAACAACTAGGACGGGACCGGCGTCGGGAGGGACCCGCCGAACGGTCCAGCCGGGTCGGGCCCTCCAGCACATCCGGTCCGGTGCTGCTTCCGGAGGGGACCATGTCTCGGAAGGACCCTGACGACCGCCGGGAGGGTGGCGGAGCGCGGGCCCGCGTCATCCGCGTGAGCCCGCAGGCTCCCGAGCCCCGGCTCCTTCAGGAGGCTGCTTCCTGCCTCCGCCGGGGCGGCCTGGTGGCCTTCCCGACCGAGACCGTCTACGGTCTCGGAGCCGACGCACGGCAGGGCCGGGCCGTAAGAGCCGTCTTCGAGGCCAAGGGGCGTCCGCCCGACAACCCTCTCATCGTGCACGTTTCCTCCCCGGCCGAGGTCCGCCCGCTCGTGCGGCGGTTGCCGGAGAGGGCCGAGGCGCTGATGCGGGCCTTCTGGCCCGGCCCCCTGAGTCTGGTCCTCGAGCGGAGCGGCGCCGTGGCCTCGGAGGTCTCGTGCGGGCTCGACACCGTGGCCGTGCGGATGCCCGACCATCCGGTCGCCCTGGAGCTCATCCGGCTGGCGGGGGTGCCGGTCGCCGCCCCGAGCGCCAACAGGAGCGGCTACCCGAGCCCGACCCGCGCCGAGGACGTGCTGGCCGACCTCGGGGACCGCATCGACTACGTCATCGACGCCGGGCCCTGCTCGGTCGGAGTGGAGTCGACCGTGCTCGACCTGACGGAGCCGGTGCCGACGGTCCTACGGCCCGGAGGGATCACCCTGGAGGAACTCCGGCGGGTGCTGGGCGATGTCCGGCTGGCCGCCGGGGCGGACGCCGGGGCAGACCTCGACAGGCCGCCGAAGTCCCCCGGCCTCCGCCACCGCCACTACGCCCCGAGGGCGAGGGTCATCCTCGTCCTTCCGGAGACGGACCGGCCGGGGGAGGTCCGGGCGGCCGAGGCCGTCGCCCGGGCCGTCGAGGCCGAGACCGGGTCCGGGAGGCGGGTCGGCGTGGCCTGCACCGCGGAGACGGCGGCCCGTCTCCGGGGACGCCTGCCGGCTTCGGTCCTGGTGCGGCCGTGGGGCCGCAGGACCTCTCCGCCGGAGGTGGCCTCGAACCTCTTCGCCGTACTCCGGGACCTCGACCGCGAGGAGGTGGAGGTGATCGTCGCGGAAGGCATGCCTGAGAGCGGGCTGGGCCTGGCCATAAACGACCGCCTGCGCCGGGCGGCGGCGGCCGGCCCGGAGGTGGAGCCCGCCCGAGGCCGGCGGTCCGACCCGGAAGGCGGCCCACCGGGGGATACCATCCTCCTCGTCTGTACCGGGAACACCTGCCGCAGTCCCATGGGGGCCGTCATCCTCGCCGAACACCTCCGTCGGGCCGGCCTCTCCGGCCTGCGGGTGGAATCGGCGGGGACCGCGGCCGTCGAGGGGGCCCCGGCCTCGCGCGAGGCGGTCGAGGTCATGAAGGAGCGGGGTCTCGACCTCAGCGGGCACCGCTCGCGCCCGCTGACGAAGGACCTCGTCTCGCAGGCCAGGCTCATCCTGACCATGGAGAAGCGGCACAGGGACGCCGTGCTCGAGGCGCACCCGGAGGCGGCCGACCGGGTCCACACCCTGAAGGGGTTCGCCGGCACGGCCGAGGAGGAGGGCGGAGAGGACGTCGCCGACCCCATCGGACAGGGGCCCGAGGCCTACCGGCGTGCGGCCGAAGAGATAGCCAGGGCCGCGGCCGGGGTCGCCGACCGTCTCGCCAGGAAGTCCGACTTCGAGGAACTCTTGCAGGCCGGAGAGGATGAACAGGAGCGATGAGGATCGCCGTGGGCTCGGACCACGCCGCCTACGACCTCAAGACGGAGATGGTGAGCACTCTCAGGGAGCTCGGCCACAAGATTGTCGATTTCGGACCGGGTTCGCCCGACCCGGTCGACTACCCCGACATCGCCCTCGCCGTGGCCCGGGCGGTGGCCGCAGGCGAGGTCGACCGCGGGGTTGTCGCCTGCGGGACCGGTGTCGGCGTGTCCATCGTCGCCAACAAGGTCCCAGGGGTCCGCGCGGCCCTCTGCCACGACACCTTCTCCGCCCGGGCCTCGCGGCAGCACAACGACGCCAACGTCCTTTGCCTCGGGGCGCGGGTGATCGGGCCCGGGCTGGCTCTCGAGGTCCTGAAGGCGTGGCTCCGAGCCGAGTTCGAGAGGGGCGGCCGGCACGAGCGGCGCGTCAGGCGCATCACGGAGATAGAGGCCGGGCTCGGGCCGCGGCAGGGGGACGGGCGGCCGGAAGGCGGCGGGCGGCCGTGACCCGGCGGGGCACCCGCCATCCGTCCGGCGCGCCACACCGCCCCTCGTGGGACGCCTATTTCATGGAGATAGCCCGGACTGTCGCCACCCGCTCGACATGCCTCAGGCGGCAGGTCGGAGCGGTGCTCGTGCGCCAGAAACGTATCCTGGCCACGGGATACAACGGTGCGCCCAGCGGCCTGCCGCACTGCGCCGAGGTGGGCTGTCTCCGGACGACGCTCGGCATCCCGGCCGGTGAGCGCCATGAGATGTGCCGTGGGTCACATGCCGAGCAGAACGTCCTGGTGCAGGCTGCCCGGTACGGCACGGCCGTGGAGGGCGCCACCCTGTACTGCACGAACGAACCCTGCGCCATCTGTACGAAACTGCTTATAAACGCGGGGATACGGGAGGTCGTCTTCGAGAGCCCCTACCCTGACGAGCTGGCTCTGGAGCTCCGTCGTGGAGCCGGTCTCAAGTGGCGGGTCCTGGCCTCTGACGGAAGGTAGCGGGGCGGTTCGCCGGCCTTGTGCCGCGGTGACGTCCGTTGTATGACCCCCGCCGCCGTGAGCTCCGCCGCGGTGAGACCCGCCGCGGCCGCCGGGAGGTCCGCACCGCCCGCACCTGCCTCATGTGCCATTTGCCGTCTGTGTTGGGCCTGTTTGACACCGGGGGTGGGAAGGTTGTAGGATTGTCCGGAGCGAAAAAGTCGCCCGGTTTCTGTTCACCTTCTGAACGATCTTCTCGGTAGGAGGACTTTCAGTGCCCCTGCCCTTGGTCGCCTGTCTTGTGGCCTTCGCCACTACGTACCTCCTCACCCCGCTGGTGAGGAGGCTCGCGGTCAGAGTCGGAGCGGTGACGAGACCCGCCGCCCGGAGCGTTCACACCACACCCACGCCCCACCTCGGCGGCCTCGCCATCTACGCCTCCTTCGCTGTCACCCTCCTTCTCATCGGTGAACTGCCCCGCTCCGAGACCGTCCGCATCCTGGCCTGCGGCCTCTTGGCCCTCGGACTCGGGACCCTCGACGACTTCCGCGACCTCTCGCCCCGGACCAAGCTGCTCGGCCAGGTCCTGGTCGCCAGCCTCCTGGTGGGGCTCGGTGTGCGCATCCACTTCATAACCAACCCCTTCGGCGACCTCATCTACCTCGGGAGCTGGAGCTATCCGCTCAGCGTCCTCTGGGTCGTCGCCGTCATGAACGTCGTGAACCTGGCCGACGGCCTCGACGGCCTGGCCGCCGGCATCTGCGCCATCGCCGCCATCGCCGCCCTCTTCGCCTCGGCGAGGGTCGGCCTCCTCCCCGAAGTCACCATCCTGGCCGCCGCCCTGGCCGGGAGCACCGTCGGCTTCCTGCCCCATAACTTCAACCCGGCCAAGATATTCATGGGTGACGCCGGGGCCATGTTCCTCGGTTTCACCCTCGCGGCCATCTCCATCCACGGCGCCCTCAAGCAGACCACCGCGGTGGCCCTCCTCGTGCCCATCGTCGCCCTGGGCCTGCCCATCACCGACACGGCCCTGGCCATCTACCGGCGCCTCAGGGCCGGGCGCTCCGTCGGCCAGGCCGACAGGGGGCACCTCCACCACCGGCTCCTCGACCTCGGTCTGACGCAGAGACAGGCCGTCCTCGTCATGTGGGGGGTGACCGCCTGGCTCGGCCTCAGCGCGGTCCTCCTCTCCGAGGTGAGCGGGGGACTCGGCTTCGTCCTGGTGATGAGCCTCGGCCTGATTGGGCTCCTGGCCTTCGTCAGCGCTGTCGGCGCCGGGAGCCTGCCGCGGGAGCAGGGGAAGAACCTGCCCGAATGACCGGTCGAGGTTCCGGGACCGCGGGGCTGTTCCCGCCCGGCCCACCCCCTGACACCGGACGGCCCCTCTCGGTGATGACCGTCTTCGGAACGAGGCCCGAAGCCATCAAGATGGCCCCCGTGGTCCACGCCCTCCGGGCCGACCCCGCCTCCTTCCGGGTGGTCGTCACCGTGACGGCCCAGCACCGGGAAATGCTCGACCAGGTCCTGGAGCACTTCGACATCGTCCCGGACCATGACCTCGACGTGATGACCCCCCGCCAGACCCTCACCCGCGTCACCACGGCCGTCCTCGAGGGCCTCCAGGCGGTGCTGGCGGAGGACCGGCCCGACATCCTTCTGGTGCACGGGGACGCCACGACGTCCATGGCCGCCGCTCTGGCCGCCTTCTACGCCCGGGTCCCTGTCGGTCATGTCGAGGCCGGTCTCAGGACCTATGACAAGTACTCCCCGTGGCCGGAAGAGATGAACAGGCGCATCGCCGGCGCCCTGACCGACCTCCACTTCGCCCCCACGGTCAGGGCAAGGGACAACCTGCTCAGGGAAGGCGTCTCAGCCGACCGCATCCACGTGACGGGAAACACCGCCGTCGACGCCCTTCTCTGGACAGTCAGGCGCGGGCACCGCTTCGAGGACCCCGTCCTCGAGGAGGAGGTGGGCCGGACAGGCGTCCGCCTCGTCCTCGTGGAGTGCCACCGCCGCGAGAACTGGGGTGAGCCCATGCGACGCATCTACCGGGCCCTCCGGCGCTTCGCGACCGAGGAGCCGGGGGTGAGGCTCCTCGTGTCGGCCCACCTCAACCCGGAAGCCGGTGAGGTCGCCCGGGAGATGCTGGCAGGCCTCGACAGCGTGGTCCTCTTCCGGCCCCTTCCCTATCCCGACTGGGTCAACCTCATGGCCCGGTGCCACCTCATATTCACCGACTCGGGCGGCCTGCAGGAGGAGGCGCCGTCCCTGGGCCGTCCCGTCGTCCTCGCCAGGGAGAACACGGAGAGGCCCGAGGCGGTGGAGGCCGGGACCGTGGTGGTGGTGGGCACGGAGGAAGAGAACATCCTCCAGACCCTGAGGCGCCTCATGCGCGACGAGGCCTTCTACCGCCGCATGGCCGGCGCCAGGAACCCCTTCGGCGACGGCCGGGCCGCCCGCCGCATCGCCTCGGCGCTCCTTTACCACTTCGGGCGGGCCTCCTCGCCGCCGGACGAGTTCAGGGCCCCGCCTGCCGGGGCATGCTAAGGACAGCCGCACGCTGGCCGGAGGGGCCGCTGTTGGGAGCAGACAAGAGATGAAGCTGATGATAAGGGGCGGGCGTCCGCTGTCCGGCCGGGTCAAGGTCCACGGGGCCAAGAACGCCGTCCTTCCCATCATTGCCGCCTCGATTCTCACCGAGGGTGACACGGTCATCACCGGGGTGCCCAAGCTCGAGGATGTCTACACCGCTCTCGAGGTCATGGTCAGTCTCGGCGTCGACGCCCGGCTCCGCGGCTCCACCCTGACCCTGCGGACGCGCGGCCTGTCCAGCTTCGAGGCTCCCTACGAACTGGTCCGGCGGATGCGGGCCTCGTTCCTCGTCACGGGCCCCCTCGTGGCCCGCCTGGGTCAGGCCC
>CAJXZV010000001.1 GCA_913063835.1 uncultured Eubacteriales bacterium | reverse complement strand
ATGTTCACCGGGATGGCGAAGCCCATCCCCTCGACGGTCTGGCTGGCGATCTTCATGTTGTTGATGCCGACGACCTCGCCCGAGGCGTTGACCAGAGGACCTCCGCTGTTCCCCGGGTTGATGGCCGCGTCGGTCTGGATGAGCTGGAACTCCCGTTCGTCGCCGTAGGTCAGGGTGCGGTCGAGGCCGCTCACGACCCCCACGGTCACGGACCTCTGGAACTCCATGCCGACAGGGTTGCCGATGGCGATGACCAGCTCCCCCGGCCTCAGCCGGTCCGAATCCCCGAAAACGGCGACAGGCATGGAGGTGTCCCTGACCCTTATCACGGCGAGGTCTGTCCACCAGTCTTCTCCGACCAGCTCCGCCTCGAGCCTCCGCCCGTCGGAGAGGACGACGTAGAGCTTGTCCGAGCCCGCCGTGACGTGCTGGTTGGTCCCGATATAGCTGTAGCCGCCGGCCTGCTTGAAGATGACGCCCGAGCCGCCCGACTCCTGGGTGCGCTTCCCCGCGAACCAATCGTAGTACACGGTCTGCCGGATGACCCCCACGACGGACGGCCCGACGGTCTCGGCCACCGCCACGACCGGCCAGTCGCCGGCCCAGGTCACCGGCGGGGAAGGGGTCGTCCCGGCCGGGCCGTCGGGAGGGGCCGTCCCGCCGCCGCCCGCGTCGCCGAGGATGCCGGCCCGGGTGGCGATGTAGCCCGGGGCGAGGGTCAGGACGAGGATGCCCCCGATGAGGGCCCCGACAAGGGCCACGACGAGATAGGAAATGGGGTGCGGCCCGTACCTGTATCCGCTGGACGTGAAGTAGCGCATTCGGGTCTCTTCTCTCCGCACTGGCGGTCGGCCGTCATCAGCGCGCGCCCGCGGCCTCCAGGCGCGCGAGAGCGCGCTGGAGCGCCGCCTCGGCCCTTGCGACGTCGACACCGGGACCGGGGCGCAGGAGGCGCCGCCGTGCTCTTTCGAGGGCCGCCCGCGCCCGCTCGACGTCGATCTCTTCGGGCAGCTCGGCCGTTTCGGCCAGAAGGGTCCCCCGGCCGTCGGCGCTCATCTCGAAGAAGCCCCCGCCGACCGCGAGGAGTCTGAAACCGCGCCCGGGGGCGGGTGACGACCCGTCGGCGACGGGACGATATTTTACCACCCCGGGCTGGAGAGCGACAAGCATCTGGGCGTGCCGCGGCCAGAAGCCCACCGCACCCCCGATGCCCGGCACGATGACCGAGTCGACCCGCTCCGTGAGGACGACGCGGGTCGGGCTGACGACCTGGAACTGGAAGCCGCCCCTGCCGTCAGTCACTTGCCGCCTGCTCCTTCTCGCGCTCACGCCGCTCCTCGGCCCTCTTGACCACCTCGTCGATGGTCCCGGCCATGTAGAAGTCCTCCTCGGGTATGTCGTCGTGCCTGCCCTCGAGGATCTCGGCGAACCCACGGACGGTCTCCTTGAGGGGGACGTAGACCCCCTCGCGCCCGGTGAAGGCCTCGGCCACGTGGAACGGCTGGGTCAGGAACCTCTGGATGCGCCTCGCCCGGGCCACGGTCAGCTTGTCCTCGTCCGAGAGCTCCTCCATGCCGAGGATGGCGATGATGTCCTGGAGTTCGCGGTAGCGCTGGAGGACCTGCTGGACGCCCCGGGCGGCCCGGTAGTGCTCCTCGCCGACGACCGACGGCTCGAGGATGCGGGAGAAGGACTCCAGCGGGTCCACGGCCGGGTAGAGGCCGAGCTCGAATATCGCCCGCGACAGGTAGATGGTCGCGTCGAGGTGGGCGAAGGTCGTGGCCGGGGCGGGGTCGGTGGGGTCGTCGGCCGGAACGTAGATGGCCTGGACCGAGGTTATGGACCCTTTCCGGGTGGAGGTGATGCGCTCCTGGAGGTTGCCCATCTCCGTGGCGAGGGTCGGCTGGTAGCCGACGGCGGAGGGCATCCGGCCCAGGAGGGCCGAGACCTCGGAACCCGCCTGCACGAAGCGGAAGATGTTGTCGATGAAGAGAAGCAGGTCCTGGCCTTCCTCGTCCCGGAAGTACTCGGCCATGGTCAGGGCGCTCAGGCCGACCCTGAGCCTGGCCCCCGGGGGCTCGTTCATCTGGCCGAAGACCAGGGCCGTCTTGTCGAGGACCCCCGCCTCCTTCATCTCCTGCCAGAGCTGGTTCCCTTCCCTGGTGCGCTCGCCCACGCCGGCGAACACCGAGTAGCCGCCGTGCTCGTAGGCGATGTTGTAGATAAGCTCCATCAGGATTATGGTCTTGCCCAGACCCGCACCGCCGAAGAGGCCGATCTTGCCGCCCCGCGCGAACGGGGTCAGGAGGTCGATGACCTTGATGCCCGTCTCGAGGACCTCGCGGGCGACGCTCTGCTCGACGAAAGGCGGCGCCGGCCGGTGGATGGGGAGCCGGAGGTCGGCCTTGACCTCGCCGAGGCCGTCGACCGGCTCTCCGAGGACGTTGAAGATGCGTCCGAGGACGGCCCGGCCGACGGGGACCTTGATGGGCTCCCCCGTGTCGGTGACGACCATCCCGCGCTGCAGGCCGTCGGTCGAGGACATGGCCACACACCTGACAACGTCGTTCCCGAGGTGCTGGGCGACCTCCAGGGTGAGGTCAAGGTCAGGCGGCGGGGCTCCGGAGCCTTCCCTTATCTCCGGCGGCTGGTCCTTTGTCCGGACCCTGAGAGCGGTCAGGACCGGAGGCAGGTCTCCCTCGGGGAACTCCACGTCCACGACGGCACTGATGACCTGCGCGATTCTGCCTGTCCTCGCCAACGGGTCTACCTCCTTCGCTGGTCGACAGTGCGGCGCGCCGCGCGTCCGCCCGGTCAGCGGCCCTGCTTCAGGGCCTCGGCTCCGCCGACCAGCTCCATGATTTCCCGGGTGATGTTAGTCTGGCGCGCACGGTGCATCTCAAGGGTGAGCCGCTCGATCATGTCCTCGGCGTTGTCCGTCGCCGCGGACATGGCCGTCATCCTGGCGGCGTACTCGCCGGCCCGCGCCTCCAGCAGGGCCTGGAAAAGCCTGTTCGACACCAACCTGGGCAGGAGGAGCGAGTAGACGACCTTCGGCTCAGGCTGGTAGATGTAGCTAAGGTCCGCCTCGGAGACCTGCGGGGCCGGGCGCTCCCTGCGCTCCTTCTCGGGCTGCGCGTCCCCGACCTCCGGGGGCGCGACGGGCAGGAGCCGCAGTTCCTCCGGCCGCTGCTGCAGGACGGAGACGAACCTCGAGAAGACGACGATGACCTCGTCCAGCTCCGCGTCGGTGAACTTCCGGACGAGCTCGGCGGAGACGGCCTTCGCGAGCTCGGCGAGGTCGTCGTCGGCGACGCCGACGTCCTCGCGGGCCGGGTCGAACCCCCGGCGACGGAAGTAGTCGCATCCC
This sequence comes from uncultured Eubacteriales bacterium, assembly GCA_913063835.1. Lineage (GTDB taxonomy): Bacteria > Bacillota > Sulfobacillia > UBA995 > UBA9673 > UBA9673. The sequence goes on along the minus strand of CAJXZV010000001.1, from coordinate 68,829 downwards.
TTGCGGCCGACGAGGTACAGCTCGACGGCCGGCGGCCGGCCCTCACCGTCCTTCAGACGGGCCAGGACGGCCTCCGCGCGCCGCAGGACGTTGGCGTTGTAGCTCCCGGCCAGTCCGCGGTCGCCGGTCACGACGACCAGCGCCGCCCTGCCCACCGGCCTCGTCTGCAGGAGGGGATGGCCGACATGAGCCCCGTCTGTCGTCAGCCGCCGGATCATCTCCACCAGCCTCTCGGAGTACGGCCGGGCCGAGAGAGCCCGGACCTGGGCGCGGCGCAGACGGGCCGCAGCCACCATCTGCATGGCCCTCGTTATCTGCTGGGTGTTCCTTATGGCCCGGATGCGGCGTTTGAGGTCCCTGACGGCTTGTGCCAAGCGGCGCGCCTCCTTCCCGTTCGTGGGCGGTCAGCCGAGGGGAGCGCCGGGGCCGCCTAGCGCCCGGCCGCCCGCTCCTCCCCGGTGCGCCCTGTCGCCTCCGGTCCGGCCTCCTCGCGGGTGAAGGTCTCCAGGAACTCCTTTACCGCGGCCTCGAGGCCGGCCAGGGTTTCGTCGGAGAGCCGCTCCTCCCTGGCGATGGTCTCGAGGAGGCCGGGCCGGTTGGCCCGGAGGAAGCTCAGGTACCCCTTCTCGAACTCCCGCACACGGTTCACGGGGATGCCGTCGAGGAAGCCGTTGACGCCGGCGTGGATGACCGCGACCTGCTCCTCCATGGCCATGGGCTGGTACTGGTCCTGCTTCAAGAGTTCCATCATCCGCTCGCCGCGGGCCAGGCGGGCCTGGGTGGCCTTGTCGAGCTCAGACCCGAACTGGGCGAAGGCCGCCAGCTCGCGGTACTGGGCGAGGTCCAGCCTCAGGCGGCCGGCGACCTGCTTCATAGCCTTCACCTGGGCCGCGCCGCCGACGCGGGAGACCGAGATGCCCGCGTTGATGGCCGGACGGAACCCGGCGAAGAAGAGGTCCGTCTCGAGGAATATCTGCCCGTCGGTGATGGAGATGACGTTCGTCGGGATGTAGGTGTGGATGTCGCCGGCCTGGGTCTCGATGATGGGGATGGACGTGAGGGAGCCACCGCCCATCTCGTCGTTCAGCTTGGCCGACCTCTCGAGGAGTCTGGAGTGGAGGTAGAAGACATCCCCGGGGTAGGCCTCACGTCCGGGGGGCCTCCGCAGGAGCAGGGACAGCTCGCGGTAGGCCACGGCGTGCTTGGAGAGATCGTCGTAGGCGATGAAGGCGTGCCGGCCGGAGTAGAGGTAGTACTCGGCCATGGCCGTCCCCGCGTAGGGGGCGAGGAAGAGCATGGGGGCCGGCTCGCTGGCCGAAGCCACGACGACGGTCGTGTACTCCATCGCCCCGGTCTGGCGGAACTTGTCGACCACGGCGGCGACGGTGGACGTCTTCTGGCCGATGGCCACGTAGAAGCAGTGGACGCCCTTGCCCTTCTGGTTGATGATGGTGTCCACGACGATGGCCGTCTTCCCCGTCTGCCGGTCGCCGATGATGAGCTCGCGCTGGCCTCGCCCGATGGGGGTCATGGCGTCGATGGCCTTGAGGCCCGTGTAAAGGGGTTCGTGGACCTGCCGGCGCACGACCACGCCCGGAGCGATGATCTCCACCGGACGGTACTCGTCGGTCTCGATAGGGCCCTGCCCGTCGATGGGCTGACCGATGGCGTTGACGACCCGGCCGGTCAGGGCCGGGCCCACGGGCACCTGGACGATGCGGCCGGTCCGGCGGACCTCGTCGCCCTCCTTGATGTGGCTGAAATCGCCCAGGAGGACGCACCCTATGTTGTCCTCCTCGAGGTTCAGGGCTATCCCCAGGACACCGCCGGGGAACTCGAGAAGCTCGGCCGACATGGTCCGCTCCAGCCCGTGGACACGGGCGATGCCGTCCCCGACCTCGAGGACGGTCCCCACGTCGGCGGCTTCGATGGCGGCCTCGTAGGTCTCGATCTGTTTCCTCAGGATGGCCGTTATCTCTTCGGGCTTGATGGCCACGGTCTAGACACCTACCCTCACCTTGGCTAGCCTCTCCCCCAGCCGCTCGAGCCGACGCTTGAGCGAGGCGTCCAGGAGCCTGTCGTCAACCTTCACCTGCACCCCGCCCAGGATGGACGGGTCGACCTTGAAGGAAAGCCGCACCCTGCGGCCCAGCTTGGCCGAAAGGACGCTCTCCATCTCCCTCCGGGCCGGCTCGTCCAGCGGCACGGCCGTCCTGACCTCCACTCTGGCGACGCCCCGGGCCCGGTCCTCGAGGAGGCCGTAGAGCTCCACGATCTCCGGCAGGTAACTGGTCCGTCGCTTGTCAACGGTGAGCAGGAGGAGGTTCCGCACGAGACGGTGGACGCCTCTCCCGGTCAGCTCGCGGACGAGCCGCTTCTTGGCTCCGGACGCCACACGCTCGCTGAGAAGGAAATCCCTCAGGCCTTCCTCCCCCCAGATGGCGCCCACCGCGGCCCGGAGGTCGCGTCCGACCGCGTCCGGGGCGCCGGCCGCGGCGGCGGCCTCGTACAGGGCCCGGGCGTAGCGGCGGGCCACAACACTGCCTTTCAGCAATCCGTTCCCTCCCAGCCTCTAGCCCGGGGTGTCCGCGGGGCGCGTGTCCTCGGGGAGCTTCTTCACGAGGTCGTTCACGAGACCGCGGTGCTCCTCGACGTCCAGCGAACGTTCGATGACCTTGGACGCGGCCAGGACGGCCAGTTCGGCCAGCTCCTGCCTGACCTCGTTGAGGGCCCTCTCCTTCTCGCTGGCGATGGCCTTCCTGGCCCTCTCGATCATCTCCTCGGCCTGCCGGCTGGCCTGGTCGAGAATCTCGGTCTTGGTCTTCTCCGCCGAGGCCTGGGCCCGGCTCACGAGGTTCTGGGCCTCGGTCCGGGCCTCGGCGAGGCGGCGCTCGTACTCCGCACGGCTGGCCTCGGCCTCCTGCCTGGCCCTCTCGGCCGCCTCCAGGCTCTTTTCGACCTCAGCCTTCCGGGCGTCGAGGAGCGACAGCACCGGACGGTAGAGGAACCTCCGCAGGAGCAGGAAGAACACGACGAAATTGATGACCGACCATATCAGTTCGTTCGTTGTGAACTCCAACTACCCGGCACCCCCCGCGGCCGGCCGCTGCCGGCCGCAAGCGCTTCCCCTCAGGTCACCATGCCCGAGAGAACGAAGATGATGGCGAAGACGAAAAGGGTCAGGGCCTCCATGAAGACCAGGGCCAGCATCATCGAGGTGCGTATGTCTCCCGCCGCCTCGGGCTGGCGCCAGGTGGCTTCCATGGCCGCCACGCCCGTCCGGCCCTGGGAGAGGGCCGACCCGAGCGCAGCGACGGCCATGGCGGCGACGGCGGCCGCGCCGAAGAGGTTGGCCGCCGGCGTCGTGGCCCGCCCGTTGAGGACGAAGACGATGGCGAACACGAAAAGGGTCAGGGCCTCCATGAAGACCAGGGCCAGCATCATCGAGGTGCGGGTGTGGCCCGCGGCGGCCGGCTGCTTCCAGGTCGCCTGCATGGCCGCCTGCGTGGTCCGCCCCTGGGCCACGGCGGAGCCGATGGCCGCCAGGGCCATGGCCGCCACGGCGGCCGAGCCGAACAGGACACGGGAGCTGTCGACCGAGCCCGTAAGGACGAAGACGATGGCGAACACGAAGAGGGTCAGGGCCTCCATGAAGACCAGCCCGAGCATCATGGAGGTCCGGGTGTCGCCGCTCTCCTCCGGCTCCCGCCAGGAAGACTCCATGGCCGCCACGGCGGCGCGGCCCTGGCTGAGGGCGGACCCGAGGGCGGCCGCGGCCATCGAGACCACGGCCACGGCGGTGAAGACGGCGATGTCCGGGGTGACCCTGCCCGCCAGGACGAAGACGATGGCGAAGACGAAAAGGGTCAGGGCCTCCATGAAGACCAGGGCCAGCATCATCGTCGTCCGGACCTTGGCGGCCGACTCGGGCTTCTTGCGGATGGACTCCATGGCCGCGGCGCCGGTCCGGCCCTGGGAGTAGGCCGAGCCGAAGGCGGCGAGAGCCATGGCCAGGACCGCGGCTCCAGAGAAGATAACCATTGGCGACATCCGTTCTCCTCCTCAGTCTCGGTCAGTGTTCCTCGGCGACAGCCGTCGCAAGGTAGATCGCGGTCAGGAACGTGAAGATGAAGGCCTGGATGGCTCCGAAGAGCACCTCCAGGAGCAAGGGCACAACCGGCAGGAACCAGGGAACGGCCATGAGCACGGCCAGGACGACCGTCTCGCCGCCGAAGATGTTGGCCACAAGACGCAGCGACAGCGCGAACGGCCGCACGAACTCCTCGATGATTCCCAGCGGCAGAAGCAGGGGGGCCAGGAACCACGGGTCGACCATGTGCTTGAAGTAGCGGAGCCCCCGCCGCTTGATGCCGACGTACTGGACGGTCACGAAGACCACCGAGGCGAGGCCGGCGGTGACGCCCCAGTTGCTCGTGGGAGCCGTGAGGCCGGGGACGTGCCCGGCTCCGGGGAGGAGCCCCGAGTAGTTGGAGAGCAGGATGAAGATGAAGAGGCTCCCCAGGAAGGGAAGGAAGGCCCGCGCGTTCTCCCGGCCGATTATCGAGGCGAAGAAGGTCTCGAAGCCGTCGACGGTGAGCTCGAGAAAGGCCTGGAACCTCGTCCGGGGCACCCGCTCCAGCCTCCGGGTCCCGAGCCAGGCCACGACGAGCACGACCAGCATGATGCCCCACATGGTGGTCTGGATGCTCGTGACCTTGAGGCCCACCACGGGGATGGTGAAGAAGACGTCCCTGGCGGCGGCCCCGGCGCCCTCACCCCCGTGGGCGGCGAGAAGCCAGAACGGCAAGCCCCATCACCTCTGTCTCTCCGTGTCTCCCCCGGCGGCCGCGAGCCGCAGGAGGAGCGCGTACCTCGGCAGGAGCAGGCCCACCGTGGCGGCCAGGACGGCCGAGGCCGACGCGCCGGAGGCCCGGAACACGACGTAAAGGGCCCCGACGCTGAGGGCCATGCGGGCGAGGTACTGGACGGCGAACAGCACGGGCCAGCCGCCCGACGCGTCCGCGGTCCCGGACCGCACGGCGGAACGATGCACGCGGTTCGATATGGCGTTGTTCACCAGGCCGACCGCCCCGCCGAAGGCGAAGGCGGCGGCCAGGACTCCTGCCTCAGCCATCAGCCGGCTCCCGGTCCTCTCCGTCGGTGCGGTCCTCCGCCCGCTGTCCTCTCTTGTCCCGTCGGGAGGAGCGGTCGCCCGACCGCAGGATGTCCCGGAGGAGGACCCTGAAGCCGGCCACGACCCCGAGAACGGTCCCGACGAGGGAGAGCCAGGGCTCCGAGCCCAAGAGGCGGTCCAGGTAACGACCACCGTGGTAGCCCACGAACATCCCCGCAAGAAGCGTGAGCCCCGCCGTGAAGGCCAGGCTGAGAACGCTCACAGGCTCCCGCGGCGGGCCCGAGTCGCTCAAGCTCGTCCACTCCCAGCCTATTGTCGTCCATCCCCGGGGAGAATGCAACCCACAACAGAGACGGCGCCTCACCCGTTCACTCGACGCGTCTGAGGTCGGCGCCGATGCTCGTGAACTTCTCGACAACCTTCTCGTAGCCCCGGTCGATGTGCTCCACGCCGGAGATCTCCGTCTCACCCTCGGCCATGAGACCGGCCAGGACCAGCGCGGCGCCGGCCCGCAGGTCCGTGGCCTTGACCTTGGCCCCTGTGAGACGCTCGACCCCCTGGACGATGGCCGTCCGGCCCTCGACGGTTATGTTGCAACCCATGCGCCTCAGCTCGTCCGCGTGCTTGAAGCGTCCCTCGTGCACCGTCTCGGTGATGACGCTGGTCCCCGAGGCCACGGAGAGCAGAGCCGTCATCTGCTGCTGGGCGTCGGTCGGGAAACCCGGATAGGGCAGGGTCTTCACGGTCACCGGGCGGGGCCTGCCGTTGCCGCGGACGAGGATGTAGTCACCGTTCTCCTCGACCGTCGCCCCGGTCTCGATGAGCTTGGCCGACACGGCCTCGAGGTGCTTCGGGATGACGTTCTCCACGATGACCTCACCGCCGGTGGCGGCCGCCCCGACCATGAAGGTGGCGGCTTCGATCTCGTCGGGGATGATGGAGTGCAGGGTCCCGCCTGGGAGCCTCTTGACCCCCGTGACCTTGATGACGTCGGTCCCCGCACCCTTGACCTTGGCGCCGGCGGCGTTGAGGAAGTTGGCCAGGTCGACGATGTGAGGTTCCTTGGCCGCGTTCTCGATGACGGTCGTCCCCTCGGCGAGGGTCGCCGCCAGCATTATGTTGACGGTCGCCCCGACGCTGACGACGTCGAGATAGACGGGAGCGCCGACGAGCTTCGAGGCCCTGACCTTCACGACCCCTTTCTCGACCCTGACGTCGGCCCCGAGGGCCCTGAAGCCCTTGATGTGCTGGTCGATGGGGCGCGACCCGATGTCACAGCCTCCCGGGAAGGGGACCTCGGCCCGGCCGTACCGGGCGAGGAGCACGCCTATCAGGTAGTAGGAAGCCCGCATGCGCTTGACGAGGGCCTCGCTGAGGCTGTGAGGGGTGAGACCGCCGGGGTCGACCACCGCCCTGAGCGCCTCGCCGTTCCCGCTCGGCCCGAGGTCCACCTTCACACCGAGGGAGCGGAGAAGCTCGGCGTAGACCCAGACGTCCTGTATGTCGGGCAGGTTCTCGATGACGGTGACACCGTCGGCGAGGAGCGCCGCGGGGAGAACGGCCACGGCGGAATTCTTGCGGCCGCCCGCCCTGACCCGGCCGGTCAGCGGGCGCCCGCCGGTGGCGAGAAGCTTCGCCAACTCCTTCCCTCCCCCCGGCGGTGGTCCCTTCGGCGATGACGAGGTGGTCGCGCCGGTGCTGCAAGCAGGCTGACAGGTAGACGGACCGAACAAGACCTATTCTTCGGGCGGACCCGCCTTCCTTCCAGGTAAAAACCGTCACCGGTAGCGGTGCTCCGCCTCTCGGAGCCATTCGAGCCATCTCGACTCGAACTCCTCCGGCGAGAGACCCGTCACCTTCTCGAGCGCCGCCTCGAAAGGCCTGCCGCGGGCCATCTCTCCAAGAAGGGCCCGGAGGCCGTCCCACCCCGCACTGTCGTCGACGAGATAGGCGGTGAGAAGGAAGGCCGCGCGGTAGGCCGCGGCCGTGTTCTCCAGGCCGTCGAAGTCCCGGCCGAGTTCGGACAGGCTGTAAAAGGGCCCGTCAGCCTCCGGAAGAAGGCCGGCGGACACGCCTACCCCGAGCCAGAGGTAGCCGGTCTCCTTGTACTCCACGTACTGGGCCAGCCCCTCCGAGAACCAGCGGGGGTAGCCCGCGGCCGGCACGAGCATGTCCAGGACGTAGTGGGTGTACTCGTGGACGAGCGGGCCGTCGGTCCACAGCACCGCCACGGCCGCCGCACCGGGCTCCTCGGCCAGCCAGAGTCTGGGTGAGAGGACCTGGACGACCCCGCACCAGTAGGCGCCCACGGCCTGCAGGCCGTCACGGGAGGCGAACTGCCTGTCCAGCGATGTGCGCGTCGGGTGAAGAAGGACGGGAACCTTCTCCTCCCGTCCCGCCGGACTCCATCCCAGGCGCCCGGACACCGCCTCGTGCGCCCTCTCGGCGCACGCCAGGACGACCGGCGCCCAGGCCCCGTCAAGGGACTCGTCGTAGTGGAGCACGAAGTGCGGGCTCTCGGCCACGGCCTTTCCCGGGAAATCGCTGATCAGCCGGGCCCGTCGCCGCGCGCAGTGCCAATCGTAGATGCGGTCCTCGAGCGGGGCGAGGAAGGCCCCGGCCCCGTCCCACAGCACGAGGAGGACGAGGACCGCGGCGAGGACGACCGCGGCCGGCCCGGGGCCCCGGCGCGGGCCCGGAGACGCCCCTGGTGCCGCCGGAAGGTAGGCGGCCCTACGCCGGCCCGAGGCCGGACCATGGTGCACATCCATGTGGAGCAGGGTGGATCACGTCCCGGAGAAGGAGTGGTGGGCAGGGCCGGTCTTATGTAAACCTGCCCCTCTGATTATACACCGTCTCCCGAGCCCGGTGGGTCAGCCGCCGCGGGGGTAGTAGTCGACGGGGTTCACGGATTTGCCGTTCACGCGTATCTCCAGGTGAAGGTGGGCCCCTGTACTGCGACCGGTGCTCCCCACCCGTCCTATCACCTGGCCCTGGCTCACCCTTTGTCCGACCGACACCCCCAGGGTCGAGAGGTGCGCGTAGAGCGACTCTACCCCTCCCCCGTGGTCGATGATGACCGTGCGGCCGTAGCCTCCGCGCCAGCCGACGAAGGTGACGGTGCCGCTCGCGGTGGCCAGGACCGGAGTGCCGTAGGGGGCCCCGATGTCCAGCCCGTGATGGAACCCGCTGTAGCGCCAGCCGTACCACGAGGTTATGGGGCCGACGACCGGGAAGACCCAGCCGCCGTTCCTCTTCGGCCACTGCTTGGTCCCGAGGACGAAGACCTGTGGCACGGGGTCGGAGAGCCGCTTTTCGGAGACGACGGAGCGGGAGACCTCCTCGCCGTTCAGGCGCCGTATCCTCACCGTGACCTCTTCGCGGCCGTAGACACCGGCGCGCTGGACATGGCTCTCCCACGGCCAGAGCTCGGGGTCGGTGCGGCGCTGGACGGAGAAGGGCACGTACCTGATGAAGGTGTGGAGCTCAACGCTCTCAAGGTTGACGTAAGGGTCGGGAACGATGAGGTTTATCTTGTCCCCCACCCTGATGCGGTCGGGGTCGGTGATGTGGGGATTGGCCTTCTGCAGGTCGGCCACGGTCAGGGAGTTGTCACTGGCTATAGTCCAGAGACTCTCCCCGCGCGCCACGACGTGGACTTCCAGGCGGTCGGTACCGCGGCGGAGGATGTCCTTGGCGCGTCCGACATCCACGACCTTGTCGACAGCGGCCGTCGTGCGGCGGCAGGAGACCTCCTCGAGGACGGTGATCCTCTCGACGACGGTGTTCCCTTTGGCCAGGAGCGAATCCCGGTGGTCTCGGACCAGCTCTTCGATGACCCGCCGGGCCTCGGCTTCGCTCCGGAGGTAGACCACCTCGGCGCCGTCGACAGTCACGGCCCAGGCCTCGGAGACGAAAGTGAGCGCTCCTCGGCAGGCCTCGAGGAGAGCGGTCCCCGTGAGCACCTCGTGGTCGGGCCGCGGACGGGTCCTCGTGAGGGACACCTCGGACTGGAGGACGACGGCGAGACCGGTCTCCTCCTCGGCCCGGGTCAGGGCCTCCTGGACCGCCTGGTTCCACTCCTCCCTCGAGGCGGCGTATCCGAGGAAGGTCCCGTCCACCTCCACGGCGTAGACGAACTGCCTGTCGTACGCCTCCCAACCCAAGGCGGCCATGACGGACCCGAAGAGGACGACGAAAGCGATGACCAGCGCCCGCGTGGCGGGCGCCGGACCTGTGGACGTGCGCGGCATGACTCCTCCTGCCCCATATTCAGGTGCGGCTGGAAGGTCTCTATTCGGCGGACGCGGCCGCCGTCCCTCCTGTCAATGGTTCCCTGGAGGGCTCCCGGCCCCGACGGGGGAATTCCCGCCGTCGTCATCCGAGGCCCGAGAGTATGAACCCGGAGGAGGCTGAAGGAATTTGGGCCGCCTCGTGCCGATCGTCGTCCTCGTCCTCGTCCTGGCCTCTGTAGCCCTCACCGGGACCGGCGTGCCGCTCCTCATCACGACCGACGCCGAGACCCAGGCCTTCTTCACCCCCGTGGGCGGCGGCGAGCCGTTGGAAGGACTCCTCCCGGGGAGACCCGGGGTGGAACTCACCTCTCCGACCGCCCTCCCCGGCAGGCACGGGCGTCTCGGAGACCCGGTGCAACGGTCCGGGGCCCCGGGCCCGCTCACCGCGGAGGAACCCCGGACGTCCACCGGCTCCCGGACATCCCCCGTCCGACTCTCCGCCGGGGCCGACGCCGAGCCGCGCCCGCGCGTCTTCACCTACACGGTGAGGAGCGGGGACACCCTCTGGGACATCGCTCAGGAGCACGGCATCACCGTCACCACCATCATGGGGGCGAACCCCGACCTGGTGCCGAGCCGCCTCCAGGTGGGTCAGGAGATAAGGCTCCTGTCGGTCGACGGAGTGCTCCACACCGTCCAGCCGGGAGACACCGTCTCGGCCCTCGCGGAGAAGTACGGGGTCGAACCGGACGTCATCGTCCAGGCCAACGCCCTGGACGACCCGGAGGCCCTCGAGCCCGGCACCGAGGTCATCATCCCGGGGGCCACCCCGACCATCGTCCGCACGGTGATCGTCGGCGGGCGGGCGGTGGCCATCTACGGGGAGTACCGCTGGCCGGTGCTCGGTCCGGTGACTTCCTACTACGGTCCTCGGTGGGGCAGGTTCCACCACGGGATCGACATCGGGGCCCCCTACGGAAGCTACATCCGCGCCGCCCGCGCGGGCCGGGTCGTCTTCGCCGGATGGAAGGGCGGCTACGGCTACACGGTCATCCTCGACCACGGTGACGGGGTGACGACCCTCTACGCCCACGCGTCAAGGCTTCTGGTCCGGTACGGGCAGTGGGTCGAGACCGGTCAGGTCATAGCGAAGGTCGGGAGCACCGGGTACTCCACCGGACCGCACCTCCACTTCGAGGTCCGGGTCAACGGAGTCTCGGTGAACCCCCTCTTCATCCTGAACTGAACCGAAAAACGAATGGAGCCGGCGACGGGATTCGAACCCGTGACCGCTCGATTACGAATCGAGGGCTCTACCACTGAGCTACGCCGGCTTTCTTGTAATGAACTTGAAGAACAAAAATGGAGCGGGAGACGGGATTCGAACCCGCGACACTCGGCTTGGGAAGCCGATGCTCTACCACTGAACTACTCCCGCTCTCAGACCGTCCGGCCGTATTATACCCCCTCACCCGGCTCTAGGCAAGACGGTTTCACCTCGAGGACGACCCTTCCGAGGCCCGCTCCTCCCGAGCGAGGCCTTCGCGTCGCAGGATCTCCCGGGCCACCAGCAGACCCGAGGCGGAGGCCTGGACCAGACCCCGCGTGACGCCGGCGCCGTCCCCCACAGCGAAGAAGTTGGCTATCTTCGTCTCGAGGTTCGGGGTCAGCTCCGGGCGGCTCGAGTAGAACTTGACCTCGACACCGTAGAGCAGGGTGTGCCTGGAGTTGACGCCCGGCATCACGCGGTCCATGGCCTCGAGCATTTCCATGATGGAGCGGAGGTGGCGGTAGGGCAGCACAAGGCTCAGGTCGCCCGGGACGGCCTGCTCCAGGGTCGGCTGCACCACGCTCTTGGCGAGCCTCTTCGGGGTGGAACGGCGCCCGGCCTGAAGGTCGCCCAGCCTCTGGACGATGACCCCGTCACCCAGCATGTTCGCCAGGCCGGCGATGGAGCGGCCGTAGGCTATGGGCTCCCGGAAGGGCTCGGTGAACGTCTTGCTGACGAGAAGGGCGAAATTGGTCAGCTCCGTCTTGCGGGTGGCGTAGCTGTGCCCGTTCACGGTCAGGAGCCCGTCCGAGTTCTCAGCGACGACCTGTCCGTACGGGTTCATGCAGAAGGTCCGGACCTGGTCGTCGAAGGTCTTCGAGTAGTAGATGAGCTTGGGCTCGTAAAGGTGGTCGGTGAAGTCCTCCATGACGACGGCCGGGAGCTCGACCCTGACCCCGATGTCAACCGGATTGTTGGTCAGGCCCAGACCGAGGCGGCGGATCTCGCCGACCAGCCATCCGGCACCCTCGCGCCCCGGCCCGCAGATGAGGTAGCGGGCCCGCACGGCCGTCCCGTCCGCGAGCCGGACTCCCGCGACGCACCGCTTCGCGGCCGCGTCCTCGCACGGCTCGACGAGTATCTCCACGGCCTCCGTCCGCGTCATCACCGTGACCCTGCCCTCGAGGTCCTCCCGCATGCGCCTCAGGACCTCCCGGCACCGCTCTGTGCCGAGGTGCCGCACCCGGCTCCGCACGAGGATGAGGTCGGCGGTGGCCGCCCGCCTCTGGAGGTCGCGGAAGACCCTCTCGTCCGGGGCGAAGACCGTCTCGGGGGCGCCGAAATCGAGGTAGGTCCTGTCGACCTCCTCGATCAGGCGGCCCAAGGCCTCCTGGCCGACGTAGTCCTGGAGCTTGCCGCCGATGGCCGGGGTGAGGGTGAGCTTGCCGTCGCTGTAGGCGCCGGCCCCGCCCCACCCGCACAGGAGCGCGCACGGTGTGCACCGGGCACAGCCCGCCTCCCGGGACTGCATGGGACAGGTGCGGTGCTCGAGGGCCGGCCCCTTCTCGAGGAGGCAGACGGCCAGACCGCTGTCCTTCAGGGAGAGGGCGGCGAAGATGCCGGCCGGACCGGCGCCGACGATGACGACGTCGTAGGTATCGGCCGCGGTCACCCGGGCGCGGCGGTCAGAGGGACGGTCGGGCATCATCGCCTCCGGCGGACGTGACCGGCCTGTCCGCCAGGCCGGCATGCTCGCCTGCTCGGAGCCTTTCGACGGAGAGCGACGGGCGGGCGGGCCCCGAGAAGCGTGTTCAATATAGCAGAGGCCGTCTCGCAGGGTCAACAGCTCCCATCCGCCGGCCTCCGGGCCACGAAGTATATGCGGGCCGTCTCCTCGTCGGCCGGTTCGAACCCGAAGGCCTTGTAGGCCGCGAGGAGGTCAAAGCCGGCCCGGCGGAGAAGGCGCCCGACCTCTTCGAGGCTGTAGGCCCTCTCGCGGTGCACCTCACGGAACCGCCGGTAGAGTTCGCCCCGCCGGCGGACGAAACCCGTCACGGTTATGGTCCAGATGCACCCTGCGGGGTCGTAGGAGTTCTGCCCGATGAAGGCCCAGTCCGGCCCCTCCATGAAGAGCGTGGTCTGGCTCATCTGGGAGAGCCGCTTCGCCGAGTTGACGTCGAAGACGAGGAGCCCCCCCGGCCGCAGGGCGGCGTGAAAACGGCAGAAGGCCTCCTCGATGTCGCGGGGGTCGGTCAGGTAGTTGATGCTGTCATAAAGGCATGTCACAAGGTCGAAGGTCGGGCCGGTCCTGAGCCTGTCGGTCCGGAGACGACGCATGTCCTGCCGCACGAACTCCACCTCGAGTCCCAAGGCCTCGGCCTTGGCCCGGGCGATGGCGAGCATCTCCGGGGAGATGTCCACCCCGGCCGCACGCAGGCCGCGCCGGGCCAAGGGGAGGGTCGAACTGCCGGTCCCGCAGGCCACGTCGAGGACGGTCTCGGGGCGGAGACCGTGCCGGCGGCAGACCTCCTCGATGTAGTCGGCCCACATCTCGTAGGCCACGTCCCGCATCACGGCGTCGTAGATGGCCGCGAACTCCGAATAGGGTCTGGACGCGTTCCCAGCGGCTTCGCTCTCTCCCGGAGACGGGCCGCACCCTCTCGCCCTGCCCATGACTCCACCCGGCCTTCCCGTCCCTCGAGGGTATCCTTCCCCCGTCTGCCCCGCCCTTCCTTCGGAGAGAGAGAGTTGACAATCTGGAAGGCCTGTTGCTAAGATACCCTTGGCACTCGGCAACCCCGAGTGCTAACAATTCGCATGGACTCGGTTCAGGGGGGCAGGCCGGACCGACTGCCTCTCCGGCCGCCCCCGGAGGTGTCGAAAGGAGGGAAGCGCATGCTGAAGCCGCTTGCCGACCGGGTCGTGATAAAGGTCATCGAGGAGGAAGAGAAGACCCCCGGCGGCATCGTCCTGCCGGACACGGCCAAGGACAAGCCCCAGGTGGGCGAGGTCATCGCCGTCGGACCGGGCCGCACCCTCGACAACGGTCAGAAGGTCGAGCCCGAGGTGAAGAAGGGCGACAAGGTCATCTTCAGCCGTTACGGGGGGACCGAGGTCAAGCTCGACGGTGAGGAGTACCTCATCATGCGCGAGAGCGACATCCTGGCCGTCAAGGGCTAGCCGCGCTCGCGGTCTCGGTGGACCCGAGCCGGCTGCTTCAGTGAGCGCAAGAGTGAGGAGGTTGGACAAGGGACAATGGCCAAGCAGCTAGCCTTCGACATCGAGGCCCGGAAGGCGCTCGAGCGCGGGGTCAACACGGTGGCCAACGCCGTCCGTGTGACCTTGGGCCCCAAAGGGCGCAACGTGGTCCTCGGTAAGAAGTTCGGTTCACCCGTCATAACCAAGGACGGCGTGACCGTGGCCAAGGAGATCGAACTCGAAGACCCCATGGAGAACATGGGGGCCCAGCTCTGCAAAGAGGTCGCCTCGAAGACGGCCGACATCGCCGGTGACGGCACGACCACGGCCACCGTCCTGGCGCAGGCCATCGTCCTCGAGGGCCTGAAGAACGTGGCCGCGGGAGCCAACCCGCTGTTCATCAAGCGGGGCATCGACCGGGCCGTCGACGCGGCCGTCGAGGCCATCAAGAAGGCCGCGACCCCTGTCGAGACCAAGAAGGACATCGCCGACGTGGCCTCCATCGCCGGCAACGACCCCGAGATCGGCGAGCGCATCGCCGAGGCCATGGACATGGTCGGCAAGGAAGGCGTCATCACCATCGAGGAATCCAAGGGCATGGAGACCACGGTGGAGAAGGTCGAGGGGATGGAGTTCGACAAGGGCTACATCTCCCCGTACTTCGTGACCAACGCCGAGACCATGGAGGCCGTCCTGGAGGAGCCTTACATCCTCATCCACGAGAAGAAGATCTCGGCTATCCAGGACTTTCTCCCGGTCCTCGACAAGGTCGCCCGCACCGGCAAGCCCCTCGTGGTCATCGCCGAGGATGTCGAGGGTGAGGCCCTGGCTACGCTCGTGGTGAACAAGCTCCGCGGCACCCTGCAGTGCGTGGCCGTCAAGGCCCCGGGCTTCGGCGACCGCAGGAAGGCCATGCTCCAGGACATCGCCATCCTCACGGGCGGGACCTTCATCTCCGAGGACCTCGGCGTCAAGCTCGAGAACGTCGACATCGACATGCTCGGGCGGGCCAAGCGGGTGAAGGTCGACAAGGAGAACACGACCATCATCGAGGGGTTCGGCAAGAAGGAAGACATCACCGCCCGCATCAAGCAGATAAAGAAGCAGATCTACGAGACCGACTCCGACTACGACCGCGAGAAGCTCCAGGAGCGCCTGGCCAAGCTCGCCGGCGGCGTCGCCGTGATCAAGGTCGGGGCCTCGACCGAGACCGAGCTCAAGGAGAAGAAGTACCGGTACGAGGACGCCCTCAACGCGGCCCGCGCCGGTGTCGAGGAAGGCATGGTCGCCGGCGGCGGCGTGGCCCTCGTCAACGCCATCCCGGCCGTGGAGAAGGTCGAGGCCGAAGGTGACGAGAAGGTCGGCGTGAACATCATCAAGCGGGCCCTCGAGGAGCCTCTCCGGCAGATAGCCGCCAACGCCGCGCTCGAGGGGTCTGTCGTGGTCGAGCGGGTGAAGAAGGAGAAGCCCGGGGTCGGCTTCGATGCGGCCACGGAGGAGTACGTGGACATGCGCAAAGCCGGTATCTCCGACCCGGCCAAGGTCGTCCGTCTCGCCCTCCAGAACGCGGCCAGCATCGCCTCCCTGGTCCTCACGACCGAGGCTCTGGTCAGCGACATCCCGGAGAAGGAGAAGAAGGGACCGGGCTATCCGCCCGACATGGACTACTGAGCCCCGCTCGGCTCCGGCCGAAGGAAGGCGGAGACCCGATGGAAGACCCCGGCCGCACGGCCGGGGTCTTCTTCTCGGGCCGGCTCACGTCCGACGCCGTCGCCGCCCCGCCCCTGTCGACCGGAAGGGGGCTCCGCGGTCAGGTCTCAAGAGGAGGTTGGTGAGGGGGTGTCTGTACCTGATGGAAACGGCCTGGCTGGGACAGAGTTCGTGACAGCAGAAACAGCCGATGCACTTCTCGCTCGACAGCTCGGGCACGCCCCCGGTCAGGCTCAGGGCGTCGACCGGACAGTTCTTCACGCACTGGCCGCATCCGGTGCACCTGCCGGCGATGAAGGCCGGCCGCGTCGTGGCCAGGGACACGGCCCAGCGCGTCAGCCCGGGCGGGAGGTGTGAGATGAGCCTCGCCCCCGGCGGGAGGCGGAACCCGGGCACGCGGGCTTCGGAGAGCGGCACCCCGACGACCTCGATGCGGTCGAGGTCGGCCTCTCCGAGGCCGCGGGCCGCACCGAGCCGTGTCGTCGGGACTTCCGCCGGGCCGACCCCCATGACCGCCGCCAGAACGGCATCGACCGCCACCGGGTCCGTCCCGGCGACGATGAGGCCGACCCGCCGCACGGACCCCGCGCTGGGGCCGCTCCCTTGCATCGCCTCGACCGCGTCGACGACGTGAAGGACCGGCTTGAGAAGCTCCACGATGTCGAGGAGGAGGTTCGAGAACGACTCGACGGACGGGTTGCGGCGGTGGTACTCCCGCTTGGCCCCGCCGGGCACGGTCCCGAAGAGGTTCTTCACCGCCCCGGTGAGCAGGGTGAGGGTGTGGGTCTTGAGCTTGGGCAGGGACACGAGGCAGCCGGCCTCGACGGCGACCCTGGAGAGGGCGAGCGGGGCCTCGCCGGGGCCTCTCGGGTTGGGGACCAGGACCGGTTCCTCGCGGTCGAAGGCGACCACCCGGGCGCCGGCCGATGCCGCGGCCTCGGCGATGCCTGAGGCCTCGAGGGAGCGGTCGGTGACGTCCGGCCGCACCCCGGTCCCGCCGGAACTGTCCCCGACCACGAGCTCCGTGGCGCCGGCCTCCCGGAGGACGGCGAGGACGGCGGAGACGACCGCGGGGTGGGTGCACACGCCGTCCTCGGGCGGGCGCGGAGCCAGGACGTTGGGCTTGACCAGAACGGACCCTTCGCCGAGGTCGAGGGACCGGCCTTCGAGGCACAGCGCGACCGCCGTGCGGACGGCCTCCTCGACCCGTTCCGGCTCGTAGTCTTCACACCGCTGAATGGCCACCCTGGAACGGAAGGGCCGCCCAGGTTCGTCCTTCACTTGCCTCCAACCCCACCTTCGGAGTCCAGCAGATGGCACCGTGCTTTCCTTGACGCGGCCCCTTCGTCTCCTGTAGGCTCGAGGACGCATGCCGGGACGTGCGACAAGCCCCTGAGAGGAAGGTGGTGGAACCGGTGCGAGCCATCGTCCACACCCTGACCCCGACTTCGACCGAAGGCTTCGAAATTCGCAGGGCGGCGGCCTTTGTCCTCCTCGCGGCCCTGGTTCTCGCCTCCGCCGCGGGGGGCGTCGTCGGGCTTGCCGCCGGCCCGCAGGCGGCCGAGCCGCCTGTCGCCGTCTCCCCTGAACCGGCCCCCGCGGGCCTCGGTCCGTCCGGAGCCGCGGAGACCGCCGAGGGGAACCCCGACCCGCCGGAGTCTCGGCTGAGCGAGAGCGACATCCGTCTCCTGGCCCGGCTCATCACGGCCGAGGCGCGCGGACAGCCCTACGCGGGGCAGGTGGCTGTGGGCGCGGTGGTGATGAACCGCATGAGGAGCAAGAGCTTCCCGGATTCCGTCCGGGCCGTCATATACCAGCCCGGGCAGTTCGAACCGGTGGCCAACGGCCACATAAACACAGAGCCGACCGAGACGGCCCTGAAGGCCGCCCGGGCGGCCGCGGCCGGCGAGGACCCGACCGGAGGGGCCCTCTACTTCTTCAACCCGGCCAAGACCTCCAACGCCTTCCTCTGGCGCCGGCCTCATAAGGTCACCATCGGCGACCACAGGTTCACGTCTTAGAGGAACCCCGGCCGGCCCCGGTCCCGCCCAGCTCGCGGAGGATGACCCAGCGGCCCTTCTTGCGCCCCTTCGGCCGCCGGTCGTAGTAGATGTCGACCAGCCGGCCGTCGTCGGTCATCACGCGGTAGAAATCCTTCCCGACCCCCCACGAGCCCCGCCTCATGGGAGCCCGGGCTCCGAAGGGCGGGCGCCCGGCGTCCCAGCCGCCCCCGGGCCGGGGATGGTCGTACTCGTGCCACTCCTTGATGACGCGGGTGACGGCGTACTCCCGGCCGCGCCACTTGAACCCGTCCGGAACGCCGGTCTTCTTCTCCAGCTCGGGCTCTTCCTTGAAGACGGGCTCGATTTCCTCACCGATGAAACCAGGCATCCAGACCCTTCACTCCTTCCCGGACCCACGGGCGGTCCCGGTCACACGCGGAGGGCGACCCATTCGCCCGCTATTCTACCACCCGAGTCGGCCCGACCGTGTCGCGACGCCCCTCGGCACCGTCCCACTCGCCTCCGCGCTCGTCTCAGGAAGCCTCCCTCTCCAGGGCGATGGAGGCGAACCGGCCGAACCGCCGGAGGAAGGTGAGGAACACCGACCCGGTCGGGCCGTTGCGCTGTTTGGCGATGATGAGTTCGGCGAACATCACGTCCCTGTCAAGGGTGTAGGTCCCCAGCGACCTGCCGTTCCGGCGCGCCTCTAGCTTGGTCTTCCGTCCGAGGCCCCTGTCGTCGGCCTCGACGACCACCCGCACCTCCCGCCCGTTGAGGTCGACACAGACCTCCTTCTCCTGTGGGAAATGGATGAAGACCACGACGTCGGCGTCCTGCTCGATGGCCCCTGATTCCCGGAGGTCGGACAGCAGGGGTCTCCGTGAAGGACGCTTCTCGACCTCCCGGCTGAGCTGGGAGAGGGCCAGAACGGGCACATCGAGCTCCCGCGCGAGCGCCTTCAGGGCGCGGGAGATCTCCGATATCTCCTGCTGTCTGTTCTCACTCCTAGGGTTGCCACGCATGAGCTGGAGGTAGTCGATGACGAGGAGCTGGATGTCATGGTCCCTCTTCATCCGTCTGGCTCTGGCCCGCAGCTCGAGCACGGAGAGGCTGGAAGAGTCGTCGATGAAGATGGGAGCCTCACCGAGGCGCCCCATGGCGTCGGATATCTTGCCGAAGTCCGCCTCGGCCAGGATGCCGGACCTCAGGCGGTGGGCGTCGAGCGACCCTTCCGACGCGAGGAAGCGGAGGGCCAGCTGGTCGGCAGACATCTCCAGGCTGAAGAACCCGACCGGCAGCTCGTAGAGCACGGCGGCGTTCCGGGCGATGTTCACGGCCAGGGTCGTCTTCCCCTGTGAGGGCCTTCCGGCGAGGATGACCAGGTCCGACGGCTGCAGACCCGCGGTGATGGCGTCGAGGTCGGGGTAGCCGGTCGGGATTCCCGTGACCGGGGAGCGGGTCCCGTAGAGGCGGTCGAGCCGCTCGTAGGCTTTCACCAGAAGGTCCTTGAGGGCCGTGTAGGGCTTTCTTATCTGGTGCTGGGCGATGTCGAAGATCATCTGCTCCGCCCTGTCCAGGATCTCACGGGGCTCCTCGGCCGACTCGTAGGCGTCGGTGACGATCCTGGTCCCGGCGGAGATGAGGTCTCTCAGCATGGCCTTGGAGGCGACGATGTTCGCGTAGTGCCGGATGTTGGCCGCCGTGGGCACCGTCCGGGCCAACGTGCTCAGATAGGTCAGCCCGCCGACGCGCTCGAGCTCCCCCGACCGCCTGAGCTCTTCGGTCAGGGTCACGACGTCCACAGGCCGGTTGTCGTCGTAAAGACGCAGGACGGCCTTGAAGATGATGCGATGGACGTCCTGGTAGAAGTCTTCCGGACGGAGCACGTCCATGGCCGTCGGGATGGCGTCCCGGTCGATGAGAATCGACCCCAGGACCGACTGTTCGGCTTCTATGTTCTGCGGGGGCAGACGGTCGGCGGGGACACTCACGAGGGACCCTTCCCGGCGGCGGCCGCGGCGGCTGACCCGTCCGTCGGCGGCCCGGCTTCCTCGTCGGCTCCCCCGTCGGTCGAAAGGACCGCGTCCAGGACCTCTTCGATGGTCGACACGGGGACCACCGTGACACCCGGGACGGAGGCCGGGAGGTCGTCCTTGTTCTCCTCCGGGATGACGACCCGGGTCACCCCGGCCTGGCGCGCCCCGTAGACCTTCTGGTAGAGGCCTCCCACAGGCTTCACCCGCCCTCTCACGGAGACCTCGCCCGTCACCGCCGTGTCCTGCCTGACCGGGTGGCCGTTGATGGCGCTGATGATGGCCACGAGGACGGCCGCGCCGGCCGACGGCCCGTCGATGTCACCGCCTCCCACGACGTTCACGTGAACGTCGTAGCTCGAGAGGTCCTCACCGGTCATCTGCCGCACCACCGACGCCGCGTTGTGGACCGAGTCCCTGGCCATGCTCCCCGCCGTCTCGTTGAAGCGGACCGTCCCCTCGCCCTCCTTGCGCGCCGGGAAGGCGACGGCCTCTATCTCGAGCACGGTCCCGAGGTAGCCGCAGGCGGCCAGGCCGAGGACCCGCCCGACCTCCGGGGTCGAGGAGGCCTTGACGGAGGTGTTCGGGGTGAGCCGGCTGGTCTGGATGACGTCGAGGATGTCCTGTCTCTCGATGGTGACGGCCGGCGGGGTCTTCCTCTTGCGGCGGCTGTCGAACTCGTGGACGAGGCCGGACCCGCCGCGGCGGTACAAGGCGAGCCCGTAGGCGTCGGCGAGGAGGCCCACGGCCTTCCGGCCCTCGACGGTGTAGTGGCTGATGAGCTCGGCCAGCTCGCGGCTCAGGCTGACGTTGAGCTTGCGGCAGGCGCCCAGGACGATCTCCTGGATGTCGTCTGGGGACAGGGGCTCGAAGAAGACCTCGGCGCACCGCGAACGGAGAGCCGGATGTATGGACCAGGGGTCGCGTGTCGTCGCCCCGATGAGCACGAAATCGGCCGGTGCGCCCTCCTCGAAGAGCTTCCTCACGTAGCGCGGCACATTAGGGTCGGCAGGGTCGTAATACGACGAATCGAAGAACACCCTCTTGTCTTCCAGGACCTTGAGGAGCTTGCTCATGAGCATCGGGTCGAGCTCGCCGATCTCGTCGATGAAGAGGATGCCGCCATGGGCCTCGGTCACAAGGCCCAGCTTGGGTTCTGGCACGCCGGTCTCGGCGAGCTCGCGCCTCGCCCCCTGGTATATAGGGTCGTGGACAGACCCGAGGAGCGGGTTCGTGGCCTCCCGCGGGTCCCAGCGGAGGGTCGTGCCGTCCACTTCCACGAAGGGGGCCTTGGCCCCGAACGGCGAGTAGGGCAGACGGCGCGCCTCCTCGAGGACCAGCCTGGCCACGGTCGTCTTGCCGACGCCCGGCGGTCCGTAGAGGATGACGTGCTGGGGGAAGGGGCAGGCGATCTTGGCCAGGAGCGCTTTCACCGCCCCGTCCTGTCCGACGATCTCCGAGAGGCTGGTGGGCTTCAGCACCTCGATGACCGTGCGGGCCAGTCTCCGCCTCTCAAGCTTCTCGAGGGAGCGGAGCTTCTTCAGCGTCTGCGGGTTCTCGGGACCCACGTCCTCATTGATGATCTGGAGCTTGATGTCTCTGACGTACTCCTCGTGCCTCTTCTGCATCCGTTCGGCGATCTTCTTCTCGAGCTTGTCCTCGACGGAGCGCCTGGCGACGAGGTCCGCGATCTCATCCTCCACCTCTTCGAGGACGAGCGGGATCTCCGCCGGCCTGGGCGGGATGCCGACGGTCGGGTCCTCGAAGACGAGCCGCCTCAGGGCGAGGACGCGCCTGGCGAGGTCGTCGGAATGCATCTCGTCGAGGACGTCGAGCTTTCCCGCTCTCAGGACCAGCTTCTCGGGACCGTGGATGTGCGCCAGGATATCGTACAGGGCGTCGACCCGGCGCTTGAGCTGCTCGGCGTCACCCAACTTGCTGGTCAGCGTTGTGCCGGTCCGGACCAGTCGGTCCAGGATGGACTTCATCTGCCTGTTCCTCCTCGCCCCTTCCGGGCGGCTCTACTCCTCCAGGGCCTCGACCGTGACCGTGATTTCCCGGGCAATCTCCGGGCTCAGACGGACGGTGACGCGGTGGTCCCCCAAGGCCTTGAGCGGCTCCTCGATCTCGATGCGCTTCCGGTCGATGTCGAGACCCGTAGCCTCCTTGATGCTCTCGGCGATGTCCTTGGCCGTGACCGAACCGAAGAGGCGGCCTTCCTCCCCGGCCTTGGCCTTGACGGTCAGGCGCAGTCCCTCGAGCTGTTCGGCGGCAGCCTGTGCCTCGGCCGCCTCGCGCTCGGCCCTACGCTTGGCGGCCGCCTGCTCGGCCTCGAACCTCTTGAGGTTGGCCGGCGTGGCCTCGAGGGCCAGCCCCCGGGGAATAAGGTAGTTCCTCGCGTAGCCGTCGGCGACCGCGACGACCTCTCCCCTCTTCCCGAGCTTGGGAACGTTCTGCACGAGCACGATCTTCATGGCCTTCACTCCCTGGGCCGTGCCGCCCCACGGGCCCCCCGCACGGGGCCCCGGACGGCAAGGCTAGTGCTTCGCCCGGACCCCTGCTTATCCTCCCGGGCCGCCTCATAGGACGGACCGGGCCGCAGGCCCTGCGGCCCGGTCCGGACGGAGGGCGGACCCGTCAGGACCTCGTCCACTAGTCCACCGTGTAGGGCAGGAGGGCTATCTGCCTGGCCCGCTTGATGGCGGTGGTGAGCTGTCTCTGGTGCTTCGCGCAGTTGCCGGAGATGCGGCGGGGCAGGATCTTGCCGCGCTCGCTGATGTAACGCTTGAGGCGGCCTATGTCCTTGTAATCGATGTACTCCACCTTGTCGACACAGAAGCTGCATACACGCCGGCGCTGCCGCCGGCCCTTCCTGTCTCGTCTCGCCACGGCGATGTTCTCCTTTCCGTCGGGGCTCCCCTCGGCCTCGGCAGGCCGAGGCCGGGCCCGGAGGCCTAGAACGGGATGTCTTCGTCCGTCCCGCCGGCCTCCTCGAACGAGCCCTCTCGGGACAACTGGCCGCCGCCCAAGGCCTCACGGCTCCGGTCGGGCGAGTCGAGGAACCGCACGTCCTGGGCCACGACCTCTGCCACCCGGCGCCGCTGTCCCTCGGACGTCTCGTAGGAGCGGATTTGAAGCCTCCCGTCCACGGCCACCAGGCGTCCCTTGCCCAGATGACTGGCGCAGACCTCGGCGAGCTTACGCCAGGTCACGATGTCGATGAAGTCGGTCTCTCGTTCGCCCTTCTGGTTGACGAAAGGTCTGTCGACGGCGAGCGTGAAGGTCGCGGTAGCTACTCCGTTCGGGGTGTAGCGCAGTTCCGGGTCGCGAACGAGTCTCCCGATGAGGACGATCCGGTTGAGCATCGCTCTCCCCCCTCAGCCTACCAGGCGACTCACACTTCCACCCTGTCCTGTGCCGGTCACTCGCCGGGAGGAGCGGCCTCGGCCCCCGATGGGAGGTCGCCGCTTCCTGCGGGGGACGCGGTCCGACCGCCCTCCGGGGTGTCTCCGGCCTCACCTCTGCCGGTCCCGCCGTCCCCGGGGGTCTCTTCGGCCGAGGCCTTGGTCTTCCTCGTCTGCGGCTTCTCGAAGGGCACCTCCCGCTTGACGATGAGGTAGCGGATGACCTCGTCGCTTATCTTGAAGAAGCGCTCGAGCTCTCGGGTTGCGGGCGGCTCTCCCTCGTAGTTGAGGATGACGTAGAACCCGTCGGAGAAATGCTCGATCTCGTAGGCGAGGCGGCGCAGGCCGACCTTCTCGACGGAGAGGACGGAACCGCCGCTCTTGGTCACGACGTCGACGACGCGTTCACAGGTCTTGTCGACGCCTTCCCGGTCGAGGTCTGGCCGCAGGATGAAGACGCTCTCGTACGCGGCCATCAGGTCACCTCCTCCCTCGGACATCCCGGCCGGCCCGTCTCCTGGCCTCCAGGCCGCCGACCGGGAAGGCCCCGCAACGCGGTGCGGGGCGGGTGGTGTAAGGACGGGCTCAATTATAACCCAGCGGCCGGGGGAAGGCAAAGGCGCGCCCAGCCCCGGCCCGAGAGGATGCCTCAGGTGCCCGGAGTCGTCTGGCCCTCGAGGTCCAGCGCGTAGCGCACGATGCGTTTGACCCTTTTTTCGAACTTGTGCCTCGGAAGCATCACCCGGCGCCCGCAGGTCGTGCATCTCAGGCCGAAGTCTATCCCGGTACGGGTTATCTCCCACTCCCGCCCGCCGCAGGGATGCGTCTTGCGCAGCTCCACGATGTCCCCCACGTGGTACTTGACCGAACCCGGGAACAGCGGCCTGGTCACCGGTCCTCCCCCCTGTCGCCGCCGCCGGCGTCACGGCCGGCGTCGCCGGGCGCGGACGCCCCGAAGGGTGCAGGGGGCGGGTTCTCGTCCTTGAGGTTCCCGCCGTAGATGTAGACCCGCCGCGGGTACGGGATCTCGATACCGGCCCGGTCGAAGGACTCCTTGATGCGGAGCTTCAACTCGCGCTCAACGGCCCACTGCTCCATCGGCTTGACCTTCGCCCAGACCATTATGGACACGCCCGAGGCGCCGAGCTGGGAGACGCCGAGGACCCTGGGCCCCTCGACGACGACCTCGGACTCGGCCGCGAAACGGTCCAGGATCTCCTGCACGTGCTCTATGACCTTGCTCGTCTCCTCCTCGTAGGCGACCTCGACCTCGAAGAGGACCCGCATCGCGCCCCGGCTGTAGTTGGTCACCTTGTCGATGATGCCGTTGGGGATGATGTGGAGGTCCCCGGCGAAGGCACGGAGCCGCGTCGTCCTGAGGCTCATCTCCTCCACGATGCCGTCCACGCCGGCGGCGGCGATGTAGTCCCCGACGGCGAACTGGTCCTCGAAAAGGATGAAGAACCCGCTGATGACATCCCGCACCAGGTTCTGAGCGCCGAACCCCACGGCCAGCCCCACGACGCCCGCACCGACCAGGATGGAGGAGGTGTCGATGCCGAGCATGCTGAGGATGGTCACCCCGGCGAAGAAGTAGACGGCGTACCGCACTACGCCCTTGATGATGCCGCCGATGGTGCGGAACCGGCGCTCGTCACCGAGAAACCTGTGGTGCCGCCCCTCGCGCTCGGCGAGCCGGTCGATGAGGCGGCTCGCGAAACCGGTGAGGAGCCGGGCCAGGAACACGACACCCGCGATCTTCACCAGGGCCCAGAGGGCGGCGAGGCCGGTCTCCCCCCAGTCGATACCGGCCGCCGCCTGCCAGAGCCTTCCGAGTGTCTCACGGAGAGCCAAGTGCGCCGAACCTCCTCCGCCAGCATTGTTCCCCCCGGGTCACGACCCCACCCCCGGGGGGCGGACCTCTTCCTCCGTGTCGGCCCCGCCGCCGGTCAGCTCCGCCCCGCCTACCCCAAGGACAGCCAGTCCGGGATGCGGGGGAGGAGAAGCTCGAACAGGTCCAGGAAGAACGGGGCCGTCTTGGACGCCGCCAGCACCTGGGTCATGAAGGAGAAAGCCGGCATCCCGGCCAGGAGGGCGAGACCTCCGATGACCAGGGTCACGACGACCCCGACGTAGACCGCACCCAGGACCATCCCGGCGAGCCTGTCGACGACCACGAGCGGGGTCACGGATATCATCCCGCAGATGACCCATGCCAGGAGCGCCGTGAGGACCTGCGTCGCCACGAACAGGGCGACGAAGGAGAGCACCCCGACGACAGAGGAGGCGAGGAGAGTCGCCAGAGCCTCGCCCACGGTGGCGGCGTCCGGCAGGTTGGCAAGCTGCTCGGCACCAGCCACCAGGTATCCCGTGACGAACTCGGGCAGGCCCATTCCCTGGACGGCCTCGACCAAGGCCCCCCCTTCGGACGCCGGCGTGGCGGCCACCGTCGACGGGAGGGGTAGATGAGCGGCAATCCCGGAGGCCATGCGGGTGACCGCCCCGTAGTGCAGTTCGAGGTACTCGGTCAGCGGGCGGTAGAAGCGGGAGGCCACGACGAGCCCGAGAATGAGTCCGGCCAGCCCCAGGACGCTGCGCACGAGTCCGCGCCTGAGACCGCGCACCGCGCCGACGGTCAGGCAGGCCACCACGATCCAGTCCAGGATGTTCACAGTCGTTCATCCCCCGTGTCACTTCCCGCCCGGCCGGTCTCCACCAGCGTGTAGGCCAGGTGGACCCCGAAGGCCGGGAAGTAGGGTGAAACCGGGCCCCCTATGAGGTTCTGGACGACGACGATGAGACCTGCGGCAACAAGGCCGAGGACGATGAACCCGACCAGTTCCCAGAAGATGTCTTCATAGAAGACGACCGTAGCGTGACGGAACAGGACGAGCAGGGTCAGGTCGCCCGCGAGTTTGGCCGAGGCGAAGGCCGCCGGCGCCGTGAGCCAGACCGACGGCTGGCCCGGGCCCCCTGCGAGGAGCGCCCGGAGGCCGAGGAGGGCCAGGCCGGCGGCAGCCGTCCGGACCAGCAACACCAGGGCCCGTCTGTTCACCTGCCGCCCTCCCTTCCGGGCGCCTCCGCCACGAGGAGGGTCCCGGAGTCGACGACCACGGCCACCAGGCGGCCGCACGGACTCAGCGAGACCTCGACGGGGGAGCCGTCGCACGGCACCCACCAGCGGGCCAGGCCGTTCTCGTCGTAGACCACCACCCCGTCCCCTGCCGCGACGGCGATGCGGTCCGCCGCACAGGAGAGGGCCGTGATGCCCGTTTCCGCTTCCTTCCGCCAGACGAGGTTCCCCCGGCGGTCGAGGCTCAGGAGCCGCCCGGCGCTGACGACGGCGGGCCCCCCGTGGCTCTGGAGAGCAAGGTCGGTGACCC
This sequence comes from uncultured Eubacteriales bacterium, assembly GCA_913063835.1. Lineage (GTDB taxonomy): Bacteria > Bacillota > Sulfobacillia > UBA995 > UBA9673 > UBA9673. The sequence continues at coordinate 42,459 of CAJXZV010000001.1, read as the reverse complement.
CTGAGCGGAACCTCTTGGACCACAGGAGGTGGCCCTGGCTGTCGAACAGGGTCACGCGTTCGGGGGTGGCCGCGGCGATGAAGCCCGTGCCGGGCCGGGCGGCGACACGGTGGACAGGTCGCCGGTCCATCTTCGCCGCCCACAGCTCCTGCCCCGCCGGCCCGAGGGCGATGACGCGGCCTTCGGGGACGCCCTCCCCGGCAGGGTCAGGGACGTAGAGCCCGGCCACCACGCTCGGACCGTCGGCATGGGCGGCCGCGGAGGTGACGACGGCCCGCTCGGTGCGGTGGGCGACCTCGGCCCCGTCTCCGGAGCCCAGGGGCTCGAGCCACAGGAGTTCCTCCGAGACGAGGTCTCCGCCGCCGGTCCCGACCAGGACGACCCGCAGGGAGCGTGTGGGAGGAGACTCTCCGTCCGTCTCCCCGGCAGGGACTTCCTCGACTTCCTCGAGGCCCAGGGCGAGAGGACTCCCGGACACGTCGGCGAGGCTCTCTTCGGAACCGGACGCCGAGACGGCGACGACCCGCGTCCGGGGAGCCGGAGGGGCGCCTCCCGGCGGTTCGTAGGCGAGATAGGCCGTGCCGGACGAGTCCAGGCAGAACAGAGCCCCCGCGGCGACCTCCGCCGTCCACAGGACCCTTCCTTGGGGCAGCGCCTGGCGGCCCAGGCCCAGCAGGCCGCCAGCGAGGTCGGCCCACAGGTCCCGGGAGACGGCCGCGGCGACGACAAGAAGCAGGAGGAAGAGACCCGTCCAGACGGCCCCGCGGCCGGAACGCGGGGACGGGCGCTGTCGCCGGTGCGCCCCGATACGTATCGGCCTCGCCGTCTTCGTCTTCACCACTCCGGTTCCGAGGGGCGTGCCCCGTCGGCCGTCGGCCGCAGGCCCCTACTGCGCCATCACCCGCCCGGCCTGCACTTCGGCGGCCTCGAGGCCCAGTCCTCCCCCCTCGGCGGCCCGGCCGGCCCCCGCCCTACGCATACAGCTTCTGGCAGGGCATATACTTGGTAACACTTGCGGCGAGAGAGGCCGGAGAGGTGGAGCGACTCACGCGCAACGTCCCACGTGCCGGTGTCGGGAGAGGTCGGCCCGCGTCAGAGGTCGCGGCCAGAGCGGCGGGCTGCCTCTCGGTTCCGCGGTGGTCGAACTGGTCCGTCCGGATCCATGTCGACGAGCCGGCCGCGGACGCGAGACTCTGCACGGCGGTGCGGGAGGCCCTGACCCGCGTGACGGCGGTCCTGCGCGGGATAGTCGTCGTCTGCGTGGGAACGGACAGGTCCACGGGGGACGCCCTCGGCCCCCTGACCGGCCACCGGCTCCGCTCCATGGTCCCTGACCGGGAGGTGGTCTTCGGCACGCTGGAGGACCCGGTCCACGCCGGGAACCTGTCCGAGCGCCTCGAGACCATCCACAGGAGATACGCCGGGCACGTGGTGGTGGCCGTCGACGCGTGTCTCGGGACTCTCGAGAACGTGGGGACCATCTGCGTGGGGCTCGGCCCCCTCCGCCCCGGGGCCGGCGTGAACAAGAGCCTCCCGCCGGTCGGCGACCTCTACGTCACCGGCGTGGTCAACGTCGGGGGCTTCATGGAGTACTTCGTGCTCCAGAACACCCGTCTTCACCTGGTGATGAAGATGTCCACCGTGATCTCTGAAGGCCTCGCGGCCGTCCTGGCCCAGATGCCCGCCAGACGCCTCCCCGAGCAGGCCGGCCCCAGGCCGGCGGTGCGCTAGACCTCCGGACCGCCGAGCTCCTTCTCCACTCTCCGCACGATCTCCACCGGTGTCTTCCCCTCGGCGCTGATGACCGGTCCACGAACCTGCCTCGTGTGGACACCGAGGAGGTTGTCGTCCTGCCCGCTGACCACCAAGGCCTCGGCCTGGTCGAGGTTGCCTTCCGTGAAGGTCATCACCTCGTACCCCCGCTCGCGGAGGGCTTCGGCGACGGGTCTGAGGCCGTCCTCGACGGCCACGACCCTGGTCCTGGCCTTGCGCACGCTCATTCCTCCCTACCCGTCCTCAGCCGGCCCTTCGCCGCCCAAGGAAGGCGAACCCCCGGGCCGGCGCGACCCGGGGGTTAGTATTGGTCCTCCGGTGGCCCCTATTCCGGTTCCCTGCGGCTCCTTTTGATGAGCTCCACGACCTCCTCGTCGGAGGTCTGCTCGAAGTGCCGGTAGAACTGGCCCACCGCGTAGAACGGCTCCGGCGTCGCAAGGCATACGACCTCGTCCGCCTCAGAGGCCAGCCTCTCCAGGGTGTCGGGCGGGGCCACGGGAACGGCCAGGACGACGCGGCCGGGCTCCTGGGAGCGGAGCCCCCGAAGGGCGGCCAAGACCGTCGCCCCGGTGGCGATACCGTCGTCGACGACGATGACCGTCGCCCCGGTCAGGTCCACGGCGGGCCGCGTCCCGCGGTAGAGCTTCAGCCGACGCTCGATCTCCTTTTTCTGGCGCTCGGCCTCTCTCCTCAGGTAGGCCTCACTGACGCCCACCGTCCTGACCATGGCCTCGTCGAGGACAAGCGTCCCGTCCTGGGCGACGGCACCCACCGCGAGTTCAGGGTTGGTCGGAGCGCTTATCTTGCGCGGGATGACCACGTCGAGGGGGGCGGCGAGGACCCGGGCCACCTCGTAGGCCACGACGACGCCGCCCCTGGGGACCCCCAGGACCACGGGGTCGGCCAGGTCGCGGGAGGCCAGCACCTCGGCCAGGCGTCGGCCCGCATCGCGCCTGTCGGTGAAGATCAACTGACCCACGCCCCCAACCATTTCTCACGTCCCGAGACGTTCACTGGCGCCCTTCAGGTCACGGCTCCGGCCGCCGGTGGCCCGATGACCCGCAACGCTCCCGGGACGATGCGTATCTCGGCCGGGAGCCGGCCGAGGACCTCGCCGTCGGCCTGGACGTGGAGCGGAGTCCGGGACGCTATCCTTATCTCCGTCGTCCTGTATAGTCTTACCTTCCGGTGGCGGGTATGCCCGCCCCAGAAGACACGGGGCAGAAGCATGAGGGTTTCCAGCCGGCTCAGGTTCCCGGCGACGCAGATGTCGAGCACGCCGTCGTCCGGCCTGGCCCCGGGGCACATCTTCATGCCTCCCGCGTGGGAGTGTCCGTTGCACACCGAGACCAGGAGGCACTTCTCCTTCAGGGTCAGGTCGTCCATGGCGAGCTCGAGGGGAGCAGGTCGGTAGCGGAAGAGCATGACCAGGACCCCGAAGAGGTAGGTCAGGACTCCGGGGAGACGCTTCGGCCTCAGGTTCAGGAAGGCGGCGACCTCCGCGTCGAACCCCACTCCGGCGATGTTGATGAAGTAGCGGCGGCCGATCCGGCCGACGTCAAGGGTCAGTTCGCGTCCCCCGAGGGCGACTTCGAGGGCCTTCAAGGGGTTCTGCGGATAGCCGAGCATCTTGGAGAAGTCGTTCCCGGTCCCGCCCGGTATGACGGCCAGGGCGGTGGGGCAGCGGGCTTCCTCGTCGAGGAGACCGTTGACGATCTCCTGGATGGTCCCGTCGCCCCCGATTCCGACGACCCGGTCGTAGCCGGCCCGCCGCACCTCGGCCGCCAGTTCGGTCGCGGCCCCTCTGCCCCCGGTGAAGCGGTGCTCCGCGGGACACCCGCGCTCAAGGAGCGCTCGCTCGACGGCACGCCAGACCCGCAGGCCCCTGCCCCCACCGGCTACCGGGTTGACGATGAACAACACTCTCATCGCCGCAAGCTACCGCGCTTTCTCTGCGTCCGCCCCGGCAGGGGATGCGCCCGCCGCGGCCTTGGCGCGGTCCCTCGCGGTCCGCCCCCTGGCCTCGCCTCCTTCGGCCCGCCTCATCTGGCAGCTCCCGTCGAAGACGGCGCCTTCGTGGACGACGAGCGCGCTCACGATTATGTCCCCGAGCATCTTCCCGGTGGCGACGATCTCCACCCGACCGGAAGCCTCGACATTGCCGCGGAGCTCGCCGGCGATGGTCACGTTCCGGGTCTTGACGTTGGCCTCCACGACGCCTTCCTCGCCGACGACGAGGTCGCCGTCATGGTCTATCTCCCCGTCGACACGTCCGTCGATGCGGATGCCTCCGGTGGCTTTCATGGTCCCCTTTATCTCGGTCCCCCGACCGATGAGCGTGCTGACCTTGTCCTGCTCCGGCGCTGCCGGTCCGTCCTTCTTGAACACCTCGATGCCTCCTTCGGAAGTGGTTGTGTCAGGGGCCGCCGCCGATGCGCCGACCCCGGTGAAGCCGTGTTCGGACATCTCAGGCCTGCAGGCGGAGGAGATGCCGCGCGGGGCGACGGTGGACACGGGAACGAAGGAAGCGCAGCCCCCAGGCGGAGAGGGCGCCGGCTGGCGGCTGCCGGCGGGTCCGGGTCAGTTCCCGCCGAGGTAATACCGGGGGTTGACCGTGCGTCCGTTGACGCGGACCTCATAGTGCACATGAGGGCCGGTGCTCTTCCCGGTCGACCCGATGAACCCGATGACCTCACCGCGCTTGACCCTATCACCCAACTCCACGGCCAGCTTCGCACAGTGCCCGTACAGCGTGCTCCAACCGTACCCGTGGTCGATGACCACCGTCCGGCCGTAGAGCCCGTTCCACCCGGCGAAGACCACGGTGCCGTCGGCCGTGGCCACGATGGGGGTGCCGACGCGCCCGGAGATGTCTATGCCGTCATGGTGCTCGTAGCCGTAGACGGTGAACCTGTAGCCGTAGTAGGAGGTGATAAAGCCGTAGGCGGGCCAGATCGAAGGCCGGGCCGCCACGTAGGACATGTTCTCCGCGATGAGGCGCCGCAATTCGTGCAGGCTCTGGCTCCTGACGGTCATCTCCCTGTCGATGCTCTCAAGGATGCTGCGGGCGCGGAGGGCGTCCTGGATGGCCTTCCGGCTGACGACCCCCACACCCCCGGCCTGGGGAAGGCGCCCCCCGCCGATTCCGCCCATAGAGGCGGTCACCGCCAGCCCGGTGTCGGAGCCCCCTCCCGGGAAGGAGGACAGGGCCACGGAGCGGTCGCCCGCGTCATAGGACTCGAGCTTCATCATCTCCCGGACCTGCTTGTCGAGCTCGTCGAGGATCATCATCCGCTCTTGGAGGGCTCTGGCCTCCTTGACGAGCTGTTCTATCTGCTCGCGCTGTTCGCGGTTGACCAGGCGGAGTTCCTCGAGCTCCCACATGTTCGCGGCCATGGTCTGGTACGACCGGGCGAGGATCATCATGAAGAGGAAGAGGCAGACGAACCCGTAGCAGATGGCCTGAAAGGCAAGGGTGCTGAGGCGGAAGGTGAAGACCTTCGTCTCTGCGTGAGGGACGATCATGATGGTGAAGACGTTCCGGTCCCTGCGAGCCAAGCCGCCACCGCTCCCCGAAGAGAGAAAACAGGACCCCACCTGAACAGGGGAAACCGCCTAGGTATTCTCGTCCCTGGAGGCAGATTCCTTCCCCGGACTCTTGTGCGGGAGGGTCGGGAGGGCCTTTTTTCCAGCTCCATACACCTGCGGTTCCTTATTGTCGGACGGTGTCGGCAAGGGCATGTTCCACGTGGAACACTGGCGAAACCCCGCCCAGGTCCCTGGGCGTCCCCGTCCCGCCGGCCCCCCTGACACCCTCAGGGATGGCTCCCCGAGATGAGGTCCACGATGCGCTGGAGATCCTCCGCCGAGTAGTACTCGATCTCCACCCGGCCGCGCGTGGCCTTGCCCTTCACCACGACCCTCGTGCCCAGGGCGTCCCTCATCCGGGCCTCGATATCCGCGAAGGGCGACGGGCCGGGCTCCTTCTGTCTCCGCGGACGCTCCCCGGCGAGGAGCTTTCTGGCCTCCTCCTCCGCCTGGCGCACGGAAAGGCCCTTCTTCATCACCAGCCGGAATAGGCGCAACTGCTTCTGGCGGTCGGGAAGGGAGAGCACCACCTTGGCGTGGCCCATGCTGAAGCCGCCGGCCTGGATCTCCTCCTGGATTTCCGGGTCCAGGTTGAGAAGCCTGAGGGTGTTGGCCACCTGCGACCGGCTGCGCCCCACCCTCTCGGCGACCTCCTCCTGGGTCAGGCCCAGCTCCTGGACAAGGTACTGGTAGGCGGAGGCCTCCTCCAGCGGGTTCAGGTCCTGCCTCTGCAGGTTCTCGACCAGGGCGACGGCCATGACCTCCCCGTCGGATGCGACGTCCTTGACCACCGCGGGTATGGTGGCGAGGCCCGCCTGGCGCGCCGCGCGCCACCTGCGCTCCCCGACCACCAGCTCGTACCCGCCGTCCACCTTTCGGACGATGACCGGCTGGACCACTCCGTGCTGTTTGATGGAGGCGGCCAGCTCGGCCAGCCTGTCGGGGTCGAACCTGTGGCGCGGCTGAAGGCGGTTCGGGACGATGTCGTTGACCGGTATCTCCCTGATGTCCCCCTCCCGAGCGCCGTCCTCCGCGGGAGGCAGGAGGGCGTCGAGACCGCGGCCGAGTCCGCGCTTACGCACTGCCCATGACCTCCCTCGCCAACTCCATGTAGACCTCCGCTCCCCTCGACCCGGGGTCGTAGCAGATGATGGGCAGGCCGTGGCTCGGAGCTTCGCTCAGGCGCACCGTCCTCGGAATGATCGTCCGGTACACCTTCTCGCGGAAGTACCTCTTGACCTCGTCCTCGACCTGACTCGAAAGGTTCGTCCGGCTGTCGTACATGGTCAGAAGCACACCCTCGAGCTGCAGCTTGGGGTTGAGGTGCGTGCGGACGAGGTGGATGGTGTTCATCAGCTGACTCAGCCCCTCCAAGGCGTAGTACTCACACTGGATGGGGACCAGGATGGAGTCGGCCGCCGTCAGAGCGTTGACCGTCAGAAGACCCAGGGACGGCGGGCAGTCGACCAGCACGAAGTCGTAGCGTCCGCGGCAATCCTCAAGGCTGTCCCTCAGCCGCGTCTCCCGGGAAATCGCAGGCACGAGCTCGAGTTCCGCCCCGGCGAGGTCGATCGTCGAGGGGGCGACCCAGAGATTCTCGAAGGCCGTCCTCCGGATGATGCGGTCGAGGGGAAGGTTGTTGATGATCACGTCGTACATGCACTCGTTGATGGAGCTCTTCTCGATCCCCAGACCACTCGACACGTGACCCTGAGGGTCCAGGTCTATGAGAAGGACCCGCCTGCCGGCCCGGGCCAGACAGGCCCCCAGGTTTATCGATGTGGTCGTCTTCCCCACGCCGCCCTTCTGGTTGGCGACGGCGATGACCTTACCCACGCGTCACCCTCCCCCTCCGGGGGAACCTTTCGCCCCGCCGGCCCGCGCGGAGGCGGTCGCGGAGCCGCCCGCGGTCGGGATGCGCACCCTGATCTCCAGACAGCCGCCGGCCTCCGTCTCCGTCATCTCGGCGGGGATACCCGCCTCCTTGAGCATATCGACCGCGCGCCTGAAGGTGTTCAAGAAAAGTCTTATGTCCCGGAAGGCCCGAATCGCCCTCCTGTCGCTGACCTGGCCCAATCCCCGCCAGGCGACCTGCCGCCCGCCGGCGGACGGCGCCGGCTCCTCCCCGGTCGTCCTGCCGGCTCTCCCGCCGCTCCGTCTCGGTCCGTCGGCGGGCGCCGTCCCCAGGAGGGCCCGAATCCTCTCTTCGGTCTCCCTGACTGACAGCGAGCAGGCCTTCACCTCGTCCAGAACCCTGTGCTGTAGCCTCTCATCCGGCAGGTCAAGAAGGGCCCGGGCATGGCGCTCACTGACCCCCTCGGCCGAGACTCTCCGCCGCACCGACTCGGGAAGCCGCAGAAGCCTCAGCTTGTTGGCGATGGTGGACTGGCTCTTGCCCACCGCCCGGCCTATCTCCGCCTGAGTCAGGCCGAACTCCTCGCTGAGCCTCCTGTAGCCCTCGGCTTCCTCCATGACGTCGAACTCCCCTGTCTGGAGCTCCTCCAGCAGGGACATGAGGGCCATGTCCCGAGATGACAACTCCCGGACGACCGCCGGCACCCTCCGCAGGCCGGCCAGCCGTGCCGCCGCCAGCCTCCGCTCCCCCAGGACAAGCTCGAAGACGTTCCCCGCCGGCCGCACCACGACAGGGTCGACCGTCCCGGTGCGCTTGGCCGCGGAGACGAGGGCCGCCAAGCGCCTGTCATCAAAGGAGCTCCACTTGCGGCCGGGGCCGGGAACGACGGCCTCGATGGGAATCTCGGTGACCTCGTCCTCGGCTCCCTCTTCAGGTATCACTCTGGAAAGAGACAAGAAGGTGAGACTCCTTCCCGCGAGGGGTTCCGGACCGCCGCACGGGGACCCGGACGGCCGTGGGCTCAGAAGGATTCTTCGCCCTCCCCCCATACCCTTCCACGTCAGGAAAGGGGCCTCTTGGCCGGGACGCCCGGCCGCCGCGGATAGGCCTCCGGGGTCTCCCGGACCTTGCGGAAGACCACCAAGGCCCGCCGCTCACCGGCCAGCGGCAGGACGAGGTCCACCACCTCTGTCAGCTCCGCCCCGAGAAGTTCGGCCGCCCGCTCGCCCCGCGCGAGCTCCTCTACGACCCGGGGTCCCTTCATCGCCACGAAATGCCCTCCCGGAGCCAACAGCGGCACGGCGTACTCGAGGTCGACCGCGAGGCCGGAGACGGCCCTGGCCACCGCCAGGTTGTAGCGCCCGCGGTGTTCGGGGAGGCGTCCCAGCACCTCGGCCCTCTCCGTCAAGACGGTCACCCGGTCGAGCCCGAGACGGTCCACAGCCCGGGACAGGAAGGCGGTCTTCCTGCGGGCCGAATCGATGAGGGTCACCGCGAGGGACGGGCGGGCGATCTTCAGGATGAGCCCCGGGAAGCCGGCGCCCGACCCGACGTCGGCCAGGCGCCCCCCGGCCTCGAAGAGACCTGTCAGAAGGCAGGTGAGAGAATCGACGACGTGCTTCGTCGCGACCTCATAATCCGTCCGGAGAGCGGTCAGGTTCTGGGTGCGCCCGGCCTCGGCGAGGAGACGCCGGAAAAGGTCGAGGAGTTCGACCTGGCCGGCGTCCAGCTCCAGGCCCAGGACGCCCAGGCCGTCCCTCAGGAACGCCCGGAAGGCGGGGCTGGCGCGGCGGCCGCGTTCAGCGGAGGCAGGGTCCACGGCCGGAACATCTCACCGCTCGTCCGGGCTTTCCCCGCCTGCGGCGCCGTCGCGCCCGGAGGTCGGGGCCGGCTTCACCACGACCCGTCGGAACGGCTCCTGACCGCGGCTCTCGCTCGTCAGCCCTTCCTCCCGGGCCACGGCGAGGTGGACGATCTTCCGCTCCTGCGGGGTCATGGGTTCCAGCACGACCTCCCGGCCCGTCCGCCGGACCCTCGCCGAGACGCGCTCGGCCAGGGCCTCCAGGGCCTGCCGCCGCCGCTCGCGGTACCCGTCGGCGTCGAAGATGACCCTCTCGGGCCGCCCCGGCATCCGGGCCGAGGCGAGGTTGAGGAGGTACTGCAGGGCGTCGAGGGTCTCCCCCCTCCGCCCGATGAGCCGTCCGAGACCCGGTCCCTTGAGGTTGATGTGGATGTACCCTTCCTCGTCGCGGAAGGAGTCGACGCTGAGGTCCTCGAGGCCGGCCGCTCTCGCGATGTCGAGAGCAAGGCGGGAGAGGGCCTCGAGCCTGTCGGGACGGCGCCGCATCCGTATCCGGGCCCCGCGACCGCCGAACACCCCGAGAAGACCCCGCTGCGGCTCCTCCAGCACTTCGACCTCCGCGTCCTCGGCCGCCGCGAGCCCCAGGCGCTGGAGCCCCACCAGAGTGGCCTCCTCGACCGTTCTCCCGGTGACCTCTATCCAGCCGGGGCCCAGACCGTCCCTCTCGCCGCTCAAGACACGGCCTCCCTCGGCTCGTCCCGCCCCCCGGCCGGGAAGATGAGCTGCTGGAGGATCGACACGATGTTGGAGACGACCCAGTAGAGGGCGAGTCCTGCGGGGAACTGACGGCTCACCCACACGATGAACAGGGGCATCACGTAGAGGAAGGTCTGCTGGGTGGCCTGCTGCGGGGAGTCTCCCGAGGAGGCAGGCATGGTCACTTTCGCCTGCAGGAACGTGGTCACTCCGGCGATGATGGGAAGGATCCACGGGTCGGGCTGACCGAGGTGCTCGATCCACAGGAAGCCGGCGTCTCCCTGGTACTCGAAGGTCCGCAGGGCGATGAAGAAGGCCCAGATTATCGGGATTTGGAGCAGCATCGGCAGGCATCCGGCCAACGGGCTTATGTTGTACTCGCGGTACAGCCGCATCGTCTCTTCCTGGATCCTCTTCGGGTTGCCCTTGTAGCGCTTCTCGATGGCCTTTCTCAGCGGCTCGACCTCTCGGAGGCGTTTGGAGCTCGCGATCTGCATGTGCTGAGTGGGCGCGATGAGGATTCTCAGGATGACGCTGAAAACTATTATCGCCCACCCGTAGTTACCGGTGGCTTCGAACAGACTCTGGACGGCGCCTTCGAACAGCTCAGCCAGCCAAGCTATGGGGTTAGACAACGAGGTTGCCCTCCTCTGTCACCTCACCGGGTCGTAGCCGCCCGCGCTCCACGGGTTGCACCTGAGGACCCGCATCACGGCCAGGTACCCGCCCTTGAAAGGCCCGTACCTGCTTATCGCCTGGTACGCGTACTCGGAGCACGTCGGGTAGTAGCGGCACCTGCGCCCGCCACCGCCCACCATCGGCCCGAGAAGGACCCGGAGCGCCGGTGAGACGACAAGTTGGTAGGCCCGGATGGAGCCGAGCAAAACACATCTCAGAGCTTTCAGCAACCTCACGGCTCCTCCTCCCAGGCTCCTCCGCAAAGGCCGGCCCGCCGCAGGACCGCTTCCACGTCGGGGGCGACATCGGCCAGACCGCGGCCCGCCGCGGCCGCCTTGGCGATGAGGACCAGGTCGTAGCCGGGCCTCAGGTCCGGGGCCTTCCTGCGGACAGCCTCTCTCAAGAGCCTCTTGAGACGGTTTCGGACGACACTGGTCCCGGCCCGGCTACTCGCCGACACCCCCACGCGCAGGACGTCCGTTCCGGAGGGCCTCACAAAGAGTAAGACGAACCGTCCCCCGAACCTCTTCCCTTCGGAGATCACCTGCTGGAACTCAGCCGGCTTCCTGAGAGAGAGGACCTTCCGGCCGACGGCCACGGGTGCTCACGCGCTGAGCCTTTTCCTCTTCTTGGCCCGGCGGCGACTCAACACCTTCCGCCCCCCACGCGAGGACATACGCTTGAGGAAGCCGTGCACCCTCCGCCTCTTCCGGCGCTTGGGCTGATACGTCCTCTTCAACACCATCACCCACATCAGGACCGTCCGGGCCGGACACCCGGCCAGCGCGACAGGAATGTTTCCCCAGATGAGCAGCACACAAACCGCGCGGACCTCCGGCTTCCGTCGCCGGCGAGGTCCGCGGCTCGCACGCTGGGAATAGCTCACTAATTCTATCCCTCGCAAGCGCCGAGTGTCAACAAGCACCTGGTTCCCGGCGGCCGTCGGAAGGCCGCCTCGTGTCGAATGCGGTTGTCCCGGGTCCTCCTTTCTGCTATCATGTGGGTGCATCTCCAGGTCTCTGGAAGACCGTGTTCGGCGCCTTCTCCTGGGCACTATCCACAGGTTGTGGACAGGACTGTGGAAAAGGCCCTGACCGGACGGGTGGTCGTGCCCCGGCTGGCGCGGCGCCGGACGAAGGTCTCAAAGCTGCACGGACACAGGCAAAACGCACACTTCCAGGTCGAGAGCAGGATCGGGTCGGGGACTCCCCGGCCCTGATGTCCTTATAGAGGCCTGTGGAGAAACCTGTGGACCGATTGGGGACGACTGTGGATAAGGCCGGAGTGACAAGCCGCAGCCACCCGGGAGGTACTGTGATGCAGCAAGGCGTATCCGACGATCTCGGCATGGCTGACATCTGGGGTCGCGTTCTTCAGGTCATGGAGTCGGAGCTTCGCAAGCCGAGCTTCGACACGTGGCTCAAGAGCACCCGTCCCGTCGAGCTCTTCGACAACACCCTCGTCGTGGCCGTGCAGAACACCTTCGCCCAGCAGTGGATAGAGAGTCGGTACATGCCTCTCATCCTCAGCGCTCTCCGGGAGGCGGCAGGCCGTCCTCTGGACGTCCGCTTCGTCACCCCCGACGCCCACCAGGAGGTCGCGGCGGCCGCCTACCGGCCCGACACCGTCCAGCCGCTGGCGGCGGACCCGCCTCCCCGAGACCCCGCCGCGCCTCCGTCCGGCGCGGACGGCCCGAGCCCGTCAGGGAAGGACGGCCGACCCCCCCTCTACCTCAATCCTAAATACACCTTCGAGAGCTTCGTCGTCGGAGATTCGAACCGGCTGGCTCACGCCGCGGCCCTGGCCGTCGCCGAGTCGCCCGCCCGGGCCTACAACCCCCTTTTCATCTACGGGGGCGTGGGACTCGGCAAGACCCACCTCATGCAGGCCATCGGTCACTACGTGGCCCGCTACAGCCCCGACCTGGTCGTCCTGTACGTGAGTTCGGAGACCTTCACCAACGAACTCATCAACGCCATCCGTGACGACAAGACCATAGAGTTCAAGAGACGCTACCGGAACATAGACGTCCTGCTCATCGATGACATCCAGTTCCTCGCCGGCAAGGAGCGCACCCAGGAGGAGTTCTTCCACACCTTCGAGGCCCTGCACGGGGCCAACCGCCAGATCGTCATAAGCAGCGACCGCCCCCCGAAGGACATCCCGACCCTCGAGGAGAGGCTCAGGTCACGCTTCGAATGGGGCCTCCTTGCGGACATCCAGCCCCCGGACCTGGAAACGCGGGTGGCTATCCTCCGCAAGAAGGCTCAGACCGAAGGCCTCTGCATCCCCGACGACGTCATCATGCACGTGGCCAGCCGGATCGACACGAACATCCGCGAGCTCGAGGGAGCTCTCATCCGCATCGTCGCCTCCTCCTCCCTGGAGAACCAGCCTATCACCCTCGAGTTCGCCGTCGAGGCGCTCCGCGACATCCTCCCCGAGAAGAAGGGTGTCAGGGCCGCCACCATCGCCGACATCCAGGCCCTCGTGGCCCGCCACTACTCCCTCTCGGTCGACGACCTGAAGTCCGACAGCCGCGTCCGCCGTGTCGCCTTCCCGCGCCAGATAGCCATGTACCTCTGCCGCGAACTGACGAACCACTCCCTGCCCAAGATCGGGGAAGAGTTCGGAGGCCGCGACCACACGACCGTCCTTCACGCCTGCGAGAAGATAACCAAGGAGCGCACGCAGAATCCCGACCTCGACGAGCAACTGAAGAACCTCCTCTCGGCCCTCCGCGAACTCCCGGCGTGACCGCGGAGCCCGTCCGTCCCCGACTTCCTCTTCTCCCCTGTCGAAACATCTGTGGACAGCGACCTCTTTCCTGTGGGTTCTTGTCGAAACGCCCCTCCTCTCCCCGATTGGTGTGAAGACCTGTTGACCCTTCTCCACAGCCCGTCCACAAGCGACAGGACTCCCCAACACGTTCGACACAGGTCTTCTCCCTGGCCCTCCACATGTCCACAGCCCCTACTACGACTCCTGTCTTAAGCAAACTCTCTTAGAAGAGGGAGGAACCGTTCCGCGGTCCTGTGAATATCTAAGGGGCCCCAAGCCGACCTCCCTTCGGCCTTGTGGCCCTGACGGTGGGAGGAGACGGGACTGATGAAGTTCAAGGTCGCCCAGGAAGACCTGGCTCAAAGCCTACAGCTCGTTCAGCGTGCGGTCTCTCCCAGGTCGCCGCTCCCCGTGTTGCAGGGAATCCTCATCGAGACGACCTCGGACGGTCTGGCCCTCAGTGCGACCGACCAGGAGATCGGTATCCGAGTCCTCTGCCCGGCTACGGTGGCCGAGGAGGGAGCTCTTGTCCTGCCGTCGCGCTTGGGTGACATCGTCCGCAAGATTCCCTTCGGGGAGATATCGTTCGAGGCCGACGCGGCCGGCAACACGATGGACATCACCTGGGAACGGTCACGGTTCACCATCAACGGCTTCCCTGCTCAGGAGTTCCCGCCTCTTCCTGAGCCGGCCCAAGCCCCGGCCTACACCATAGCAAAGTCCGAGCTGAGGAGGATGGTCCGTCAGACCGCTTTCGCCGTCTCCCATGACGACAGCCGGCCGGTCTTCACCGGTGTTCTTTTCGTGTTCGAAGGGGAGAGGGTGAAGTTCGTCGCCACGGACGGCTTCCGCCTCGCCGTCTCAGAGGGAGACCTGGTCGACCGCCAGGGGGATATCGAGGGTGAGGTCATCGTCCCGGGAAGGGGTGTGAGCGAGGTCTCCCGGGTCCTCGGAGAAGAAGGGGACGGACAGGTCAAGGTCTCGGTCTCCGGGAACAGGGTCTTCTTCGAGGGGGCGCGGGAAAGGGTCGTCTGCCGCCTGATAGAGGGCCAGTTCCCTCCGTTCAACCAGGTCATCCCCAAGCAGTTCGTGACCAAGCTGACGTGTCGGACCCGGGACCTTCTCGACGCCTGTGAACGGGCGTCCCTCATCGCCCGGGACGTCGGGCAAGCGGTGAAGCTCGAGATCAACGGCTCCACCCTCGTCCTCTCGGCCAGTGCCCCGGAGCTGGGCACGGTGAGGGAGGAGGTCGCCATCGAAAGCCAGGGCGACACCCTGGAGATAGCCTTCAATCCCCGCTATCTCATCGAGGGGCTGCGCAACATCGACAGTGAGAAGATGACCTACGAGTTCACCGGGCCCTTGTCGCCCAGTTGCATGCGGCCCGCCGACCCGGAAGAGGCCGACTCGTTCATCTGTGTCGTCCTCCCCATGAGGCTGGCCTAGCCCCCGCGAGAGGACCGGGGAAGACAGGTTGCACTTCGAGCGACTGGAGCTCCGAGACTTCCGGCTCTACTCCCGTGTGGACGTCTCCTTTGAGCCCGGGCTGAACGTCCTCGTCGGACCCAACGCGGCCGGTAAGACCTCCGTGCTTGAAGCTCTGAGCCTCCTGGCCACCGGGCGGTCCTTCCGTGGAGCCGCCGACGCGGACATGGTGCGGACCGGGGGGAAGGCCTACCGGGTACGGGGCAGGGTCACGGGGACGCTCTCCAGCCACGTCATCGAGGTCTCCTTCCTCTCCCGCGAGGACGGACCGTCCCGGAGAGAGCTCTCGGTTGACGGCCGGCACCTCGCGCGTCCGGGGGAGATGCTCGGGCGCGTCCCTGTCGTCTCCTTCCGTCCGGATGACCTGACCCTCGTCAAGGGCGGGCCCGCCGAAAGGCGGCGCTTCCTCGACACTCTCTGCGGGCAGACGCAACCCTCCTACCGTGAGGCCCTGATGCGGTACCACCGGAACCTCACCCAGCGCAACGCCCTCCTTTCCGACATCGCCGGCCGGCGCCTCTCCGCCGCCTCCTCGCGCCGCCTCCTGGAACCGTGGGACGAGGCCCTCATCGAAGAGGCCGCGAGGGTGCAGTCGGCGCGGGCCGCCGTCCTTCAGGCGCTCCGCGAGCCCGCTGCCGAGGCCTTCAGGGAGGTCGCCGTAGGCCTGCTCGAAATCACCTACGCTCCGGACCGTTTCGACCCCGGCCGCCTCGAAGAGGAGCTTCTGCGACAGGTCACCCTGAGCGGACCCCACCGCGACGAGGTCGTCCTGACCGTGGACGGCCGGGACGCCCGCCGCTTCGCCTCACAGGGCCAGCAGCGGTCCGCCGTCCTGGCCCTGAAGCTCGCCTCCCTGGGCCTTCTGGAAGAGAAGGCCCGGGAGCGTCCTATCCTCCTCCTGGATGACGTCATGTCCGAGCTGGACCCGAGACGGAGGGCCTCCCTCCTCCCCCTTCTCGGGCGGGGACAGGCCTTCGTGACGACCACGGACCGCCTCGGCCTCGAGCGCACGTTGACCGAGGGAGACCTTTGCGGTAATGTCGTGGCATGGTTCACCGTCGCCGAGGGTGCCGTCCGGAGGGAGGGGTCCCCTTGACCCGGCCTGTCGGAGACGTGCTCAAGGGCTGGCTGGACCGCGCCGGCCTGGCCAAAGCCGCGGGAGGGGCGATGGTCGTGGCCGGATGGCCGGAGCTCGCCGGGCCCGCGGTCGCCCGACACGCGCGGGCCGAGAAGGTCGAGCGGGGAGTGCTCGTCGTCAGGGTGGACTCGAGCGTCTGGGCGACGGAGCTTTCCACACGAATCCCTGTCCTGCTGGAGAGAATAAGGTCGCGCTATGGCGAGGGCCTGGTGAAAGAGATCCGCTTCGTGACCGGCAGGCCGCGGCAGGGGGCCGGGCGCCGTGGAGCGGACGGGCCCGGTCCGGGGAGGGATGACCGGTCAGGGCCCTGGCCGGACCGGCACGACCTGGCCTCTGTGGACCTGCCTCCCGAAGACCTGGAGAAGGTCAGGTCCTTCTCCAGGGCCATACGTGACGAGGCTCTCGCCAGGGCCGGTGAGCGCTGGCTGACCGCCACCCTCAAGGCCAGGCGCTGGCTCAGCGAGAGGGGCCACGCCCGGCCGGGCGAAGGATGAAGCCGCAGGTATGCTCCTGCACCTGGGCGAAGAAGAAGGAGTGAGTCCTGACCCACGACAGCCCGGCGGCACCCTGCCGCCGGAGACGGGCGGCTAAATCCCAGCTAGACGCCCCATCGCGGGTGGCCGGGCCGCCCGTGGTGTGGTATAATCTGGGGCATCGGGCCGGAGGGCGGCCCGTTGCCACTGTTTGGGGAGCGGTTGCGTCTTGAGCGAACCTCCCAAGAGGCCCACGACCCGACCGGGGGGATACACCGCCGAGCACATCCAGGTCCTGGAAGGCCTCGAGGCCGTGCGGCGGCGTCCCAGCATGTACATCGGGTCCGTCGGCTCGAAAGGTCTGCACCATCTCATCAACGAGGTCGTCGACAACGCCGTCGACGAGGCCCTCGCCGGGTACTGCACGGAGATACGGGTCTCCCTGAACAAGGACGGGAGCTGCACCGTCTCGGACAACGGGCGGGGAATCCCGGTCGACATCCATCCGAAGATGAAGAGGCCGGCCGTGGAGGTGGCCCTCACGGTTCTGCACGCCGGGGGCAAGTTCGACGGGCAGGTCTACAAGGTCTCCGGGGGCCTTCACGGTGTCGGGGTGTCCGTGGTCAACGCCCTGTCGGAGTGGCTCAAGGTCGAGGTCGACATCGACGGGGGCCATTACGAGCAGCGCTACAGCCGCGGCAGGGTCGAGACTCCGCTCGAGAGGACCGGTGACAGCGACCGCACGGGGACGACCATCACCTTCAAGCCGGACCCCGAGATCTTCGAGGACACCACCTTCAACTATGACGTCGTCGCCCAGAGGCTCAGGGAGCTGGCCTTCCTCAACCGGGGGCTCCGGATAGGCCTCGTCGACGAGACCACCGGGCGGGAGAGCCTCTTCCACTACCGGGGGGGCATCATCTCCTTCGTCGAGACCCTCAACAAGAACAAGGACGCCCTCCACCGTCCGCCCATCTACATCTCGGCGGAGCGCGAGGGGCAGAGCGTCGAGGTGGCCATGCAGTACACCGACGGCTACACCGAGACGGTCCTCTCCTTCGCCAACACCATCCATACCCGGGAGGGCGGGACCCACGAGGCCGGCTTCAAGATGGCCCTGACCCGGGTCGTGAACGACTACGCCCGCCGGACGGGGCTACTCAAGGAGAACGAGCCGAACCTCGCCGGGGAGGACATCCGTGAGGGCCTCACGGTCATCCTCAACGTCAACCTCCCGAACCCCCAGTTCGAGGGGCAGACGAAGACCAAGCTCGGGAACAACGAGACCCGGGGTATTGTGGACTCCGTCGTCGGTGAGGGCCTCTCCGCCTACCTTGAAGAGAACCCGAGCGTCGCCCGCCGCATCGTCGAGAAGGCCCTGAACGCGGCCCGGGCGCGGGAGGCCGCCCGGAAGGCGCGGGAGCTGACACGCCGCAAGAACGCGCTGGAGGTGACCGCCCTTCCCGGCAAGCTCACCGACTGCTCGGTCCGCGACCCGGAGCTGGCCGAGCTCTTCCTCGTCGAGGGCGACTCGGCCGGCGGCTCGGCCAAGCAGGGACGCGACCGACGGACCCAGGCCGTCCTGCCCTTGAGAGGCAAGATCATCAACGTGGAGAAGGCCCGGCTCGACCGTATCCTGGCCAACGCGGAGATCCGGGCCATCATCACCGCCATCGGCACCGGCGTCGGTGAGGAGTTCAACCTCGACCGGGCCCGGTACCACAAGATAATCGTCATGACCGACGCGGACGTGGACGGCTCCCACATCAGGGCCCTGCTCCTGACCTTCTTCTACCGCTACATGGAGAAGCTCATCCAGGCCGGCTACGTGTACATCGCCCAGCCGCCGCTGTACCTCGTCCGCAAGGGCAAGGAGGAGCGCTACTGCCACACGGACGAGGAGCTGGAGGCGGTCCTCGAGGAGATGGGTCAGACAGGGGTCTCCGTGCAGAGGTTCAAGGGCCTCGGGGAGATGAACCCCGAGCAGCTCTGGGAGACGACGATGAACCCCGAGACGCGGACCCTCCAGAGGGTCGAGATCCAGGACGCCATGGCGGCCAACGAGATCTTCACCATCCTCATGGGGGACAAGGTCGAGCCGCGGCGGGAGTTCATCGAGGAGAACGCGCACGAGGTCCGCAACCTGGACACCGTCGGCTAGGGGGTGAGGACGGATGGCTGAAGGCGCCGAGCACACGCACGGCCGCATCGTGACCGTGCCCATCGAAGAGGAGATGAAGAACTCCTACATCGATTACGCCATGAGCGTCATCGTGAGCCGGGCCCTTCCGGATGTGCGCGACGGCCTCAAGCCGGTCCACCGCCGCATCCTCTACGCCATGCGCGAGGAGGGCATGACCCCGGACAAGCCCTACAAGAAGTCGGCGCGGGCCGTCGGGCAGGTCATCGCCAAGTACCACCCGCACGGGGACGCGGCGGTGTACGACGCCATCGTCCGGATGGCGCAGGACTTCACCATCCGCTACAGGCTCGTCGACGGTCACGGCAACTTCGGCTCGCTCGACGGCGACCCGCCGGCGGCCATGCGCTACACCGAGGTCCGGCTGGCGCCCCTGGCCATGGAGCTCCTGCGCGACATCGACAAGGAGACCGTCGACTTCGCCCCCAACTTCGACGAGTCCGAGAAGGAGCCGGTCATCCTTCCGGCCCGCTTCCCCAACCTCCTCGTCAACGGCTCGGCCGGGATCGCGGTCGGGATGGCCACCAACATCCCCCCCCACAACCTCGGCGAGGTCATCGACGGCCTGGTCGCCCTTATCGACGACCCCCAGACAGACCTGGACCGGCTCACCGACATCATCAGGGGGCCCGACTTCCCCACGGGGGCGCTCATCCTGGGCCGCGACGGCGTCAAGGAGGCCTACCGGACGGGCCGCGGCGTCATCACCATGAGGGCCAGGGCGCAGATAGAGACGGTCAAGGGCGGCCGGACGCGCATCGTGGTGACGGAGATACCCTACCAGGTCAACAAGGCCGGCCTCATCGAGCGCATCGCCGACCTGGTCAGGGAGAAGAAGCTCGAGGGCATCTCCGACCTGCGCGACGAGAGCGACCGGCACGGGGTCCGCGTCGTCATCGAGCTCCGGCGGGACGAGAACCCGAACGTCATCTTGAACCGTCTCTACAAGTACACCCAGATGCAGCAGACCTTCGGCATCATCCTCCTGGCCCTGGTCGACGGCAGGCCTCAGGTCCTGAACCTCCGGGAGATCCTCGTCCACTACCTCGACTACCAGAAAGAGGTCATCACCAGGAGGACGAGGTTCGAGCTCGCCCGCGCCGAGGCCAGGGCCCACATCCTCGAGGGCCTGCGCGTCGCCCTGGCCCACCTCGACGAGGTCATCAGACTCATCCGGTCCTCCAAGGACCCGGACACCGCCCGCAGGGGTCTGATGGAGCGGTTCGGACTCTCCGAGAAGCAGGCCCAGGCTATCCTCGACATGAGGCTCCAGCGCCTGACGGCGCTGGAAAGGGACAAGATCGAGGCGGAGTACAACGAGCTCACCAGGACCATCGAGTACCTTCGGGCCGTCTTGGGCTCCGAGCGGATGGTGATGCAGATAGTCCGCCGCGAGCTCTTGGAAGTGAAGGAGAAGTACGCCGACGAGCGGCGGACGCAGATCCTCAGCGGGGCCGTCGGTGACGATTTCGACGTCGAGGACCTCATCGCCGAAGAGGACGTCGTGGTCACCATGACCCACCGGGGTTACGTGAAGCGGCTTCCCGCCGCGACCTACCGCAGCCAGCGGCGCGGGGGCCGCGGAGTGGCGGGGATGGGGACGCGGGAAGAGGACTTCGTCGAACGGCTCTTCGTGACGACGACACATCACCACCTCCTGTTCTTCAGCAACAGGGGGCGGGTCTACCGCATCAAGACCCACCAGATACCCGAGGCCGGGCGCACGGCCCGTGGGACGGCGGTCATAAACCTCGTCCCTCTCGAGCGGGGGGAGACCATCACGGCGGTCATCCCGGTCAAGGAGCTCGACTCCGGAGCCTATCTGATGATGGCGACCCGGCGGGGGACCGTGAAGCGGACCGGACTGTCGGAGTTCGCCACGGCCCGCACGAGCGGCCTCATCGCTCTGGCCCTCGACGAAGGGGACGAGCTCATCGGGGTCAGGCTGAGCTCCCCCGGGGAGGAGGTCATCCTGGCTACCAGGCTGGGGAAGGCCATCCGCTTCCCGGTGGAGGACGTCAGGCCGATGGGGCGGCCGGCCCGCGGCGTGAAGGGCATCACCCTCGACGGGGACGACGTGGTCGAGTCCATGGACACGGTCCGGGAGGGCTGTGAGGTCCTGACCCTGACCACGGCCGGCTTCGGCAAGCGCACCCCGGTGGGGGAGTACCCGACACAGAGCCGGGGCGGCAAGGGGGTCATAAACATCCGTCTGACCGAGAAGAGCGGTCAGGTGGTCGGCGTCAGGCTCGTGTATCCCGGAGACGAGATAATGATCGTCTCCGCCCGCGGGGTCGTCATCCGGGTCCCCGTGGACGACATCCGCGTCTCAGGGCGGAACACCAGGGGCGTGGCCGTCATGCGCCTGGACGAGGGCGACCATGTCGTCTCCTTCGGTCGGGTGGTGACCAGGCATGACGAGTGAAGCGCGGACGCCCGGCCGCCCGGGGAGCGGCGCCGGCGGGCCGGGCGGAGGCCGGGGGGGCGTGAGGCTGTTCGAACACACCGCAGACGTCGGCCTGGACGTCCGGGGGGAGACCCCTGAGGACCTCCTCCGGTGGGCCGCCGAGGGGCTGAGGAGGGTCTGGCTCCCCGACCTTCGGGAGTCGGGCGAAGACGGCCACGGCGCGGAAGGGGACGCCCGCGCGGCGGCGGCGGAGCCGGAGGCCGCGGCGGGGACGCTTCCGGTCGACATCTCCGGGGCTCCGGACCTCGAGTCGCTCCTCATCGACTGGCTCAATTTCCTCATCTTCACCCTTGAGACCGAAGGGGTCTACCCGGTGGGCTTCGACCTGGACGCCTCCTGTGCGGAGGACGGGTCGTGGACCCTCCGCGGCACCGTCCGGGTCTCCCGGCTTCCGGCGGCACGGCCGGTGGTCGCCGTCAAAGGCGCGACCTACCACGGCCTCGCGGTCGAGCCTGCGGAGGGCGGGGGCCTGCAGGCACGGGTGATCCTGGACATCTAGCACCAGGCGGGAGTCCCCCGGCGGCCCGTCCGGCCGGAGCCGACCCCTTTCCCGACCGTCAGGGATGCCTTAGAATGTGTACGCGGCGCACGGGAAGGCGTAGCGTAGCAGGGAGGCTCTGTCTGTCATGTCTGGATGGAAAGGTCCGATCCGCCAGGTCGGCGAGTGCCGGTGGGAAATACCCTCCGATTACAAGAAGGGGATGAGGACGACCGGGCTCATCTACGCCGGAGGGAAGATGATCAAGGACATCCTGGCGGACCAGGCTCCCGAGCAGGTGGCCAATGTGGCCTGTCTGCCGGGGATCGTCGGGTCGTCGATGGCCATGCCGGACATCCACTGGGGATACGGTTTTCCCATCGGCGGGGTGGCCGCCTTCCGCCCTGAGGGAGGGGTCATCTCCCCGGGCGGGGTCGGCTACGACATCAACTGCGGGATGCGCCTTCTGCGCTCAGACCTGAAGTGGGACGAGGTCGCGCCCCGGATCACCGCCCTCATGGACGACATGGCCAGGAACCTGCCGGCCGGCGTAGGGTCGGAAGGTCCGGTGAAGCTGACGCGTGAGGATCTCGACGACATCCTCGTCCGCGGAGCGGCCTGGGCCGTGGAGAAGGGCTACGGCTGGCCGGAAGACCTCGGGTGCCTCGAGGAGAGGGGCGCCCTCGACGGCGCCGACCCGGCCGCGGTGAGCCCGGAGGCCAAGAAGCGGGGCCGGCCGCAGCTCGGGACGCTCGGCTCCGGCAACCACTTCGTCGAGGTCCAGGTCATAGAGGACGTCTACGACGAAGAGGTGGCGCGGGTCTACGGCCTTGAACGAGGCCAGGTCGTGGTCATGGTCCACTCGGGCTCGCGCGGGCTCGGCCACCAGGTCTGTACGGACTATCTCAAGGTGATGGACCGGGCCGTCTCGAAGTTCGGCATCTCTCTTCCCGACCGCCAGCTGGCCTGCGCCCCCCTCGACTCCGAGGAAGGACGCTCCTACTTCGCGGCCATGGCCGCGGCGGCCAACTACGCCTGGGCGAACCGGACGGTCCTCGCCAACTGGGTGAGGGAGTCCTTCGCCAGGGTCTTCGGCAGGTCCGCACAGGAGCTGGGACTCCGCACGGTCTACGATGTCGCCCACAACATCGCCAAGTTCGAGCGGCACACGGTCAAGGGCCTGGACGGCAGGCCGGACGAGATGACGGTGTGCGTCCACCGCAAGGGGGCCACCCGCGCCTTCCCGGCCGGTCACCCGGAGGTCGGCGAGAACTACCGTGCGGTCGGCCAGCCGGTCCTCATCCCGGGCAACATGGGGACCCGTTCCTACGTGCTGGTGGGGACCGAGCGGGCCCTCGCCGAGACCTTCGGCTCGACCTGTCACGGGGCGGGCCGGCGGCTTTCCCGCTCGGCGGCCAAGAAGCGGGTCAGAGGCTCGGAGCTCAGGCGACAGCTCGAGGCCAGAGGCATCGTCGTGAGGTGCGATTCCAACGCCGGGCTGGCCGAGGAGGCGCCCTTGGCCTACAAGGATGTCGACTCTGTGGTCGAGGCGGCCGAGAGGGCCGACCTGTCGCGGCGCGTCGTGAGGATGCGGCCGGTCGGCGTCCTGAAGGGTTAGCCCTGGGTCAGCCCCGGCGGGAGGCCGGAGGGGCCGGCCGGAGGGGCCGGCGCAAGGCCGGTCGGGCCGGGTTATGCATCATGGAAAGGGGAGGGTTTCGGATGACGGTGGGCACGGCGAAGGCCGGGAACGACGAAAGGACCGGGGCCGGGAGGGCCGAGAGGGCCGAGAAGGGGACCTGGCGCGTCAAGAAGGGCCTGGCCGAGATGCTCAAGGGCGGCGTGATCATGGACGTCACGACGCCGGAGCAGGCGCGGATCGCCGAGGAGGCCGGCGCCGTCGCCGTCATGGCCCTCGAGCGGGTGCCCGCCGACATACGGGCCGCGGGGGGCGTGGCCCGCATGGCCGACCCGGCGGTCATCCTGGAGATCATGGAGGCCGTCACGATTCCGGTCATGGCCAAGGCCCGCATCGGGCACTTCGTCGAGGCGCAGATCCTCGAGGCCCTCGGTGTCGACTACATAGACGAGAGCGAGGTCCTCACCCCCGCCGACGAGGAGCACCACATCGACAAGCACAGGTTCAAGGTGCCGTTCGTCTGCGGAGCGAGGAACCTCGGAGAGGCCCTGAGGCGCATCGCCGAGGGGGCGGCCATGGTCCGCACCAAAGGGGAGCCGGGGACCGGGAACGTGGTCGAGGCCGTCCGCCACATGCGGGCCATGATGAGCGAGATCCGCAAGCTCGCCGGCATGGCCGAGGACGAAGTGGCCGCCGAGGCCAAGAGGCTCGGCGCCCCTCTCGAACTGGTCCGTGAGGTGAAGAGGCTCGGCCGCCTCCCGGTGGTGAACTTCTCGGCCGGCGGTATCGCCACACCGGCCGACGCGGCCCTCATGATGCAGCTCGGCGCTGACGGCATCTTCGTCGGGTCGGGCATCTTCAAGTCCAAGGACCCCGAGGCCCGGGCCCGGGCCATCGTTCGGGCGACGACCCACTATAACGAGCCCGAGGTCCTGGCCGAGGTCTCCAAAGGCCTGGGCGAGGCCATGCGCGGCATCGAGATAGCCACCATAAGGCCGGAGGAGCGGATGCAGGACCGCGGGTGGTAGGCCCCCGAGGCGCGGCGGACGCGGACGAGGAGGACGGACGTGGGGACGACAGGCACCGTTCGTATCGGTGTTCTCGACCTGCAGGGAGCGGTGTCGGAACATCTCGAGGCGGTCGAGGCGGCGGGGGGCGCCGCCGTCCCGGTGAAGCGGCCCGAGCAACTGGCCGGCCTTGACGGCCTCATCATCCCGGGCGGAGAGAGCACGACCATCGGGAGGCTCATGGAGGAGTACGGCTTCACGGAGGCCGTCCCCGAGGCGGCCGGGGAAGGACTCGCCGTCTACGGGACATGCGCGGGCCTTATCGTCATGGCCCGGGAAATAGAGGACGGCGTGCCGGGTCAGCCCTGCCTCGGGCTCATGGACATCGGTGTGGTCCGCAACGGGTTCGGTCGTCAGGTCGACAGCTTCGAGGCCGACCTCGTCCTCAAGGGCCTGCCGGGGGGCCCGTTCCGAGGGGTCTTCATCCGGGCCCCGTACGTGAAGAGGCTGGGGGCCGGCGTCGAGGCCCTGGCCGACTTCGACGGCAAGGTGGTCATGGTCAGACAGGGCCGCTGCCTTGCCACCGCCTTCCACCCCGAGCTGACCGGTGACCCTCGTGTCCACCAGTACTTCCTCGAGATGGCGGCGCGGGCGGGTGAAGGCCGGTGAGCTCCGGCTCCCCCCGCGGGCGGGGTTCGGACGCCGGGGACCCGGGAGGCGCCGGGGAGACCCAAGACGGCGAACACGACTACGCCGTCACCGCCCTCACGACGGACGGCCGGGTGCGCGTCCTTGCCGCCCGCACGACCCGCCTGGTGGAGGAGGCGCGCCGCCGGCACGACGCCTCGCCGACGGCCGTCGCCGCCCTGGGGCGCGTCCTCACGGCTGCGGCCCTCCTGGGGCTCACCTTGAAGGACCGCGGGACGGTGACCCTGCGCCTGGTCGGTGACGGCCCCATCGGCGGCCTCATCGCCGAAGCCGACGCGGAGGGCAACGTCCGCGGCTACGCCAGGAACCCCCGGGCGGACCTCCCTCCCACGCCCGACGGCAAGCTCGATGTCGGCGGACTTGTCGGCCGGAACGGTTTCTGCAGCGTCATCCGTGACATGGCCCTGAGGGAGCCCTATGTGAGCACCTCCCCCCTCGTCTCGGGCGAGGTCGGCGAGGACCTCACCCGGCACCTGGTCGAGTCCGAGCAGACCCCGGCAGCGGTGGCCCTGGGCGTTCTTGTCGGGAAGTCGGGTGTCGCCGCCGCCGGCGGACTCTTCGTCCAGCTCCTGCCCCCGCCCGCATCGGGGGACCCGGCGGCGCGGCGGGAGGATGCGGCGACCACGGCCCGTCTTGAGGCGTCCCTGGGCCGGATGGCGTCCGTCAGCCGCCTCGTCGAGCAGGGGCTCGGACCCGAGGACCTGGCCGAGAGGGTCCTGGCCGGCCTGCCCCACCGGATCCTCGCGAGAAGGCGGCTCCGCTTCCGCTGCCGCTGCAGCCGTGACAGGGCTCAGGGTCTCCTGGCCGGCATCGCTCCCGACGAACTGGAGGAGCTCAAGGCGTCCGGAGAGGGGGCCGAGCTCACCTGCCGGTTCTGCGGCGAGGTCTACCGGTTCTCGGCCGCGGACGTGGAGGAAGCGGCCGCCGCCGGGCCATGCAGGGGGGATGAGGGTTGACCGGCGGTGGGACGGCGGGCGGAGAAGGGCCGGCCGGGCCGGGGGCGACCGGCCTCTCGTACGCGAAGGCGACGGCCCTCGCCTACGACCCGTTCATGTGGGTCATCACCCTCGGCCGGTACCGCCGCCTCGTGGCCGCCGAACTCGACCGGCTCGGTCTGGCCGGGGACGAGAAGGCCCTCGACCTCTGCTGTGGGACGGGAATCGTGGCCGCCGAGGTGGCGCGGCGGCTGGGGCCCCGGGGGGAGGTCGTGGCCGTCGACCTCTCGCCGGCCATGCTCGAGGCCGCCCGGCGGAAGCTGGCCCGGCTCGTCCGCTCCGGCGGTCCCGGAGGGGGGAACGTCGGGGCGCACGGGGAGGACCACGGGGAGGCCCGTCTCCCCCGGGCCGAGTTCATCGCGTCCGACGCCTCGGACCTACCCCTGCGGGACGGCCGGTTCGACCTCGTGACTCTGTTCCTGGGCCTTCACGAGGTGGAACCGGACCGGCGCCTTCCGGTCCTGCAGGAGGTGAGGCGCGTGCTCCGGCCCGGAGGGGCCGGCCTCGTCCTCGACATCGGGGGCCGGGGACCCGCATGGAAGATGCGTGTCGCCCGCTGGGCCATCACCGCCCTGGAAGGGCCTGACGCCTGGACGGTGACCGAACCGGGGGTGCCCTCCCTCCTCCGCTCGGCCGGTCTCGAAGTCGAGGGGGTCCGGCCCGTCTTCTCCGGTGCCTTCGAGTTCGTGCGCTTCCGCCGGCCCGGTTGAGAACAGACCTTCCTCCACTTCACTCCGGACGGTGCACCTTCCGCAGGCCTGTTAGCCCCGGTGGTGCAGCTTCGGGGCGGCCACGAACGAGAGCCCGTGTTCGGTGAGGGCGCGGGCCGTCCTGTTCAGGGCGTCGTGCTTGTCGAGGTAGTTCCTCAGGAGCAGGTCCATCTCCCCCGCCTCGAGGATCTCGGCCTTGTCGCGGAAGTAGTCGAGGATGTCCGACGGATGCTCCCGGGTCTCTTCGACCTCCGGGTCGCCCCCCTCATGCTTGGCCGAGATGTTCTTCACGTGGCCGGCGAGCTCGACCAGTTCGTCCCGGCGGTTGTAGGGCTGGATGACGATGTTCTTCCAGGTCTCGACGATGTGGTGCTCGAACCTGACCACGTCCTCGAAGCCCAGGGGCCGCCTGAACTCGGCCGTGATCTCGATGGTCTCGTTGTTGACCGAGTTGGACCAGTTGAACCCGATGAGCGGGGTCGTGCCGTCGTCCCGCGAGAAGAGCTTGGCCCCGATGAGCGTCCAGAAGGCGGCGTAGGGGTTGTCGTTGCCCATGAACACCGAGATCTTGAACTCGATGTCGACCCCGAGCTTGTGGAGGAGGTAGCCTACCAGGACGGTGCCGGGGTTGATGTTGAGGACCTGACGGATCCCGTAGTTGGTGTAGTAGTAGAGGAACTCGTCGAGCCACATCAGCGGGTGGTCGTTCGGCTGGCCGACCCCGCCGAAGTACCCGGTTATGGTCTCCGGGCCGCCGAGGTGGATGTTCGAGCCGTCGGTTCCCTTGGTGTCGAGCGTCTCGACGTAGCTCGCCCCCATCACCTGCATGGCCGCGGCGAAGGCCACCAGGTCCCCGTCGTCGGCCTCGGCCTCCTTCATCTTGCGCACCCTGATGAAGCGGCCGGGCATGAGTTCCTTGTTGGCGATGGCCTGTTCGGCCTCGGCGATGACCCACGGGAAATACTGGGCCGCGCTTATCTCGAGGGTGACGGCGAACTCGTCCTTGAAGGTCATCGAGTCGGCCTTCGGCCCGAGAACGCGGCGCCGGTACTCGGCGACGGTGACAAAGGCGCCCTTGTCCCTCTGCTCGATGAGCCATCTGATGTCGGAGAGGTAAGGCGACCCCTGTTCTTCGAGCCGGGCCAGCAGGCTCGAGAGCTTCCGGGCCTCGGCCGCCTTGGCGTTGATCTCCTCAGGGGTCCCGTACCTGGCCACCACCTCGAGGAAGTCCTTTACCACGCGGCTGTCGGGGTCGAGCAGGATACCGTTGATGGCCGAGAGCCTCTCCTCGGGGATCCGCAGCCGTGCCTGCAGTTCCCTCAGCCTCTCGCGTACTGCGCCGGAGGCCCCGCGTGTGAGGCCTGGACCTGCCCCGCGGGGGGAGGCGGGTGTCCGCTCACTCATCGTTCGTCCTCCTCCTTGAGTAGACGGACCAGCTCCTCGTACTCCTGGTCCTTCATGCCGAAGTAGCGCTCGGGCTCGGGGAAGACCCCCTCCCTGACCTCTTGCACGTACCGCTCCAGGCCGTCCTGGATGACCTTGCCGGCGTCACCGTACTTCTTGGCCATCTTCGGGGTGAACTTGGGGTACAGGCCGAACATGTCGTGGAAGATGAGGAGCTGGCCGTGGGCGTCAGGTCCGCTCCCGAGGCTTATGATGGGTATCCTGGCGCGTTCCGTGACGAGCCTGCAGACCCTGTCGGGCACGAGTTCGAGGAGGATGGCCACGCACCCGGCCTCCTCGAGCGCCCGGGCGTCGTCGACTATCTTCTTGGCCTGGGCCGCCGTCTTGCCCTGGAGGCGGAAGCCTCCGAGGCTGGCCGCGCTCTGTGGGGTCAGGCCGAGGTGCCCCATGACGGGTATGCCGGCCGCGGTGATGGCCCGGACCCGTGAGAGGACCTCTGCCCCGCCTTCGAGCTTGATCGCGTCGCACCCCGCCTCGGCCATGAACCGCCCGGCGTTCCGGACGGCCGTCTCATCCGAGGGCTGGTAGGACATGAAGGGCATGTCCCCGACAAGCCAGGCGTTGGGCGTTCCGCGCCGGACGGCTTGGGCGTGCCGGACCATGTCGTCCATGGTCACCGGCAGGGTCGAATCGTAGCCCAGGATGGTCATCCCGAGGCTGTCGCCCACCAGGACGATGTCGATGCCCGCCTGCTCCACAAGGTAGGCCATCGGGTAGTCGTAGCAGGTGACCATTGTCAGAGGGGTGCCCTGGGCCATCTTCTCGTAGAGGACCGGTAGGGTCACCTTCTTGCGCTCGCTGTCGCTCATGTCCGGACTCCCTCCAGGGTGTTCCGTGTTTGCGGACGTGCCGCCGAGAGTGTTCTATGACTGGGGAGCAGGTTCCTAGTCGCCGCGAGACTTTGCCGGCGGTTGTCCGCTCGGCGGGCCCTCCGCGGGTCGGCGTCGGTGTGAGGGCGGGACACGCCGACACCGTCTCCCGGCGGGCAGACGCTCGTCCCCGGCGGGAGCGGGGAGCACACCATGCACTGTATACTGGGTCTGGAAGGTGGCGATACGCGTGCTCGACCCGGTCCAGGTTCCCCTGCAGGCGGCCCTCGCGCGCTGGGCGGCGGCCACCCTGGCCACGGCCGACCAGTACATCCTCTCGATTCCCGTGGTGTTCGCGTCAGGCCTGGTCCAGGAGCCGGCGAAACTCCTCGCCGCGATGGTGGGCATGGCCCTGGCGGGGACGCTGCGGCCGGCGGTCGCGGGCCCCGAGGCCGTGCGGCGGGCCGTGCTCTTCGGGGCGACGGCCGGCGTCGCGTTCGGGGGGATTGAAGCGGCCTGGGTTCTCTCGCCCGCCGTCGGGGCCCTCGGTTCGGTTCCGGGCGGGATCACGGTCGGGACGTTCTCGCTGGCCGTGTTCGAGCGGGCCTTCGCCGTCCTCTTCCACCTGGCGTCGGCGGGACTGGTCGTCTACGGCTGGAGCCGCGGCGTGCGGCGGGGTCTCCTGGCCCTGGGGGCGATGACGGTCGTCCACGGCATGGTGAACTACCCGATCGTGCTCCTGAGGTTCGGTGCCATCGGGACCGCGGCCCTGGAGGCCTGGGTCGCGTTTATGGCTCTCTCTTCGTTCGGCGTCCTCGTGCTTCTGGCCCGAAGGGCTCTCGTCCGGCTCGGCGAAACAGGGAGGCGAGCCGCGAGCGGGTTCGTGACCCGCGGAGAGGAGACTCCTGATGCGAAGTCATGCCCTTAGGGGCCGCTCTTGTGCCGGTAGGGCGTTGGCCTGCATCTTGGTGACGGTCCTCGCTCTGGCCGTCTTGGCCGCCGCCGGTTCGGGTTGCCGTCGGCCGGAAGAGGAGCCGCTGGTGCTCACCGTCCCCTGGCGTGACGGTGAGTCCTCGCGGCTGGAGGTCGTCAACAGCGAGACCGGGGCCCTCGTGGCCGAGTGGAAGATCGATGTGGCGGCCGTTCCGGACGGGGGGTGGGTCATCACCTCGGAGACCTGGAGCCCCCAGGGGAGCGAGCTTTCGGCTGTCCGCGTCGCCTCCGGGACCCTGCTTCCGCAGGCGATAGACTACACCCTCGAGAGCCCCCAGGTGAAGGCGACCCTGACGGGCCGTTACGGGGAGAAGGAGCTGGTCATCTCAGCCACGGTGAACGGAGAAGCGCAGGAGGCGACCGTGAGGCTCCCGGCTCCTCCCTACTTCGACAACGAGCAGTTCGTGGCCACGCTCCGCGCGTTCCCCCTTGGTGAAGGATGGGAGCGAGCGGTGAACCTCATCGTCTCCAAGACGGCGAACAAGGCCCGGCTCACCGTGAGGGTTGTCGGTCGGGAGGAGGTGACCGTCCCCCTCGGGAGGTTCGACTGCTGGAAGGTCGAGCTGGTCGGGGTGGGCCAGACGGCCTGGGTGAACGCCGAGGCGCCGCACCAGTTGGTCCAGTACGAGAATACGGGCGCCAAGACCCTCTCACGGCTGGTGGAGTTCGAGCCGGGCTCCTGAGCCGCGGGAGCGCGGATGCGCGACCATCGACCCGGTGACGGCCGCCCTCTTCGTCAGCCCCATCGGCGGGGACCTCACCTGCCAGTTGGGGCGTGACCCGGAGAGCGGCACACCTTACGTCTGCGAGAGTTCAGAGGCGCCTTCGAGCACCGTTACGCGGGGCGGAGCGGGTCCATCTACACAAGGCCTTGTGGACAAGGTCGCCAAGCTCCAGGCGCCGGGCGAAGAGCGATGAAACCGCTTGAGAACGTGAGACCGCAACCGGAGTTCGCCTGCCGCCGCGTTTGACCCCTCCGCCCACGGGACTGTATAATACCGCTAACTCGAAGAGGTGGCCGCGACTTCCAGTGTTGACCGCGGCCCGCGGCGATGACGGGAAGAGTAGGCCCTTTGCCGGAAGCGTGAGAGAGGCGGCGGACGGTGCGAGCCGCCCCGGCGGGGGCTGAAATCCACCCCGGAGCTCCAGGCGATGAGCCGGCGGGTCGAGCCCGATACCGCTCGAACGAGAGGCCCTGCGCGGCGGCCGCGCCCGGGCGCAGGGCCTGAAACAGGGTGGCACCGCGTGCCTTCACGCCCCTGGCCGTTCCGGTCAGGGGCTTTCAGCTTCCCGGGGAAGACGGGGGAGAAGACGATTGGAAGAACAAGTGACGAGGAAGCGGAGGTCGAGCCGATGGCCGAGCACACCGAAGGGAAGTTCAAGGCCGACATAGGCGTCTTCGGGGGCTCGGGGTTCTACGAGCTCCTCGGCAAGGACGCGGTCGAGGTCTGGGTGGACACCCCCTACGGCCCTCCGAGTGACGTCATCACCGTGGGGGAGTTCGAGGGCAAGCGGGTGGCGTTCCTCCCGCGGCACGGGCGAGGGCACCAGTATCCGCCGCACAAGATACCCTACCGGGCCAACCTGTGGGCGATGCGCGAGCTCGGGGTGAAGACCGTCTTCGCGCCGTGCGCGGCCGGGAGCCTGCAGCCGCACGTGAAGCCCGGGGATTTCGTGGTGTGCGACCAGTTCGTCGACCGCACCCGGAGCCGCCCCGCCACCTTCTACGACGGGCCGGTGACCGTGCACGTCAGCCTGGCCGACCCGTACTGCCCGCGTCTCAGGCGCCTCCTGGTCGCCGAAGCCCGCAGGCTGGGGATAACCGTGCACGACGGCGGCACGGTGGTCGTCATCGAGGGCCCGCGCTTCTCGACGCGGGCCGAGAGCAAGTGGTTCAGCCAGGCGGGTTGGGAGGTCATCTCCATGACCCAGTACCCCGAGGTCGTCCTGGCCCGCGAGCTGAACATGTGCTACGCCAACGTGGCCCTCATCACCGACTACGACGTGGGCCTGGCCGACGACCCGAGCGTCCCGCCCGTGACCCATGAGGCGGTCCTCGAGGTCTTCAAGGCCAACAACGAGCGGGTCGTCTCCCTGCTCGCTGCGGCCATCCGGAGCGTCGAGGACGACCCGGACTGCGGATGCCGCAAGGCCGTGTCCATCCCGGGGGCCAAGTGGGCGGGCGGACCCGGGAGTCTGGACGCCTGAAGTGATGCCGACCGACACGCGCGGGCAGAGCGGCGGCGGCCGGACCGACGGCGGGGCTCCGGGCGGGCGCACCGGCCGGGACAGGGTGAGGCCCCTGGAGCTACGCGAGGCGGAGGTCGTACTGCTCGACCAGACCAAACTGCCGACACGGGTGGAGTACGTCAGGGCCCTCTCGGTCGAGGACGTGGCCCGGGCCATCGAGACCATGGTCGTGCGGGGAGCCCCGGCCATCGGCATCGCCGCCGCCTACGGGCTGGCCCTTCACGCGGCGTTCTCGGAGGCCTGCACCCCGGACGCGTTCCTCGAGGACTTCGAGGCCGCCGCCGAGCGCCTGGCGAGGACGCGTCCGACGGCCGTCAACCTCTTCTGGGCCATCGAGCGCATGAAGAGGACGGCGCGGGAGGCCGTGAGGGAGGCGGTCGGGGCCGGCGCCCCGGGTGGGCGGCCCTGGCTGGAGGTCGTCCGTGACCGCCTGCGGGCCGAGGCCTTGGAGATCGCGGGGGCGGACGAGCGCGGGAACCGCCGGCTGGGGCGGTACGGTCAGGCGCTCCTACCCCGGAGATGCCGCGTCCTCACCCACTGCAACGCGGGAGCCCTGGCGACCGGGGGCTACGGGACGGCCCTCGGCATCATCCGGGCCGCGGTCGAGGCCGGGAAAGAGGTCAGCGTCCTCGTGGACGAGACGCGCCCCTTGTGGCAGGGCGCCCGCCTCACGGCCTGGGAGCTGATGGAGGAGGGCATCCCGGCCACTCTCATCACCGACAGCATGGCCGGATGGTTCATGGCCCGCGGTGAGGTCGACGCGGTTATCTTCGGCGCCGACCGCATCGCCGCCAACGGCGACGTGGCCAACAAGATAGGCAGCTACTCGCTCGCCGTCCTGGCCGACGCGCACGGCATCCCGTGCTACTCGGCCGCGCCTCTGTCAACGGTCGACCTTGAGACCGAGAGCGGCGAGGACATCGTCATCGAGGAGCGCCCGGCCGAGGAGGTCGCGCGCCCCTACGGGCTCGAGATAGCCCCGCCGGGGATAGCCGTGGCCAACCCGGCCTTCGACGTGACCCCGGCCCGCCTCATCACGGCCATCGTCACGGACGCCGGCGTGGCCAGGCCGCCGTACGAGAAGAGCCTGGCCGCCCTTTTCGAACGGTCCTAGCGGGGCCGGGGCCGGCGCGGGTTCGGGTCCCGTGACCACTCCGCCCCCGGCGCGGAGGCGGTTCTTCCAAGGGGGGAAGGCGAGATGCTGGATTTGAAGTTCATCAGGTCGAACCCTGACCTTGTCCGGGAGGGGATGGAGAAGAAGAACATCTCCGCCGACCTGGACGGCCTGCTCGAGGCCGACCGGCGCTGGCGTGAGCTCCTGGGCGAGGTGGAAGAGCTCCGGTCTGTGCGCAACCGGGTGAGCGAGGAGATCGCCGCCAGGAAGAGGGCCGGCGAGCCTGCCGACGAGCAGATCGCCGAGATGCGGAAGGTCGCCGAGCGAATCCGGGCCCTGGAGAAGGACCTCCGGGAGGCGGAGGAGACGGTGAGAGACCTCCTCCTCGTCGTTCCGAACCTTCCCCATCCGGACGTGCCGGTCGGCCCGGACGAGAGCGGCAACGTCGAGCGGCGCCGGGTCGGCGAGCCGCGCGTCTTCTCGTTCAGCCCGAAGCCGCACTGGGAGATAGGGGTCTCACTGGGCATCCTCGACTTCGAGCGGGCGGCCAAGATAACCGGGGCGAGGTTCACCGTGTTCACCGGCGCCGGGGCCCGGCTCGTCCGCGCGCTGATAGACTTCATGCTCGACCTGCACACGTCTGAGCACGGCTACCGCGAGGTCCTGCCGCCGTTCATGGTCAACGCCGACGCCATGGTCGGGACGGGGAACTTCCCCAAGTACCGGGAGGACGTCTTCGGCCTCAAGGAGTTCGACTACTATCTGGTCCCCACGGCGGAGGTACCGGTGACAAACCTCCACCGGGAGGAGATCCTCTCAGCGGACGACCTGCCCCTCTACTACGCCGCCTACACCCCGTGCTTCCGTTCCGAGGCGGGCGCGGCGGGACGTGACACCCGGGGCCTCATCCGCCAGCACCAGTTCGACAAGGTCGAGCTGGTCAAGTTCGTCACTCCGGAGACGTCCTACGACGA
Source organism: uncultured Eubacteriales bacterium (assembly GCA_913063835.1). GTDB lineage: Bacteria > Bacillota > Sulfobacillia > UBA995 > UBA9673 > UBA9673. The sequence goes on along the minus strand of CAJXZV010000001.1, from coordinate 8,326 downwards.
GCTCGAGAGCCTGGTGGAGAACGCGGCGGAGGTGCTTCGCCGGCTCGGACTCCCCTACCGGGTCGTGGAGATGTGCACCGGTGACCTCGGCTTCGCTCAGGCCAAGAAGTACGATATCGACGTCTGGATGCCGAGCTACAATGATTACGTCGAGATATCGTCGTGTAGCAACTTCGAGGACTTCCAGGCCAGGAGGGCCAACATCCGGTTCCGCCGCACGCCGCGGGGCAGACCCGAGTTCGTGCACACCCTGAACGGCTCCGGGCTCGCCGTCGGGCGGTGCCTCGCGGCCATCCTCGAGAACTACCAGGAAGAAGACGGAAGCGTCACCGTGCCCGAGGTCCTGCGCCCTTACGCCGGGGGACTGAAGAGCATCGAGCCGCCTGAGACGCAGAAGATAGTCTCACCGTGAGTGGACCTTCCGCCCGGGGGCTCCGCGGCCTGTGCGCACGAGGCGCGCGCGGACGGCGCCGGCGGCTCGATTGACCCCTGCGAGAGGGGCGTGCTATAGTTTTTCTGCGCCGGCCGGAGAGAGGCCGTTCAGTAGAGGCCGCCTGACGGGTGTTCGACAGGGCTGCGGAGGGGTACCGTAACGGTAACGGACCGGTCTTGAAAACCGGCGCCCTTTCGGGCTTGCGGGTTCGAATCCCGCCCCCTCCGCCAGGAGCTCCGACCTTGAGTTGAGAGTCGCCCTGTGCTATCCTTAATAAGCCAGATAGCCTGAAGCCGGGCCGCCGGCACGGTCGGCCTGCCCGATCGATTGACAACCGAATAGCGGAGAGGTGGGTGAGTGGCTGAAACCAAGCGCCTGCTAAGCGTTTGAGGGGGCTGAAACCCCCTCCGAGGGTTCGAATCCCTCCCTCTCCGCCAGACCAAGATGTGCGTGCGCCCGTAGCTCAGCTGGATTAGAGCGACTGACTACGGATCAGTAGGTCAGGGGTTCAAGTCCTCTCGGGCGCACCATTTTCCTTTGCATATTCTGTTCTTGGCTTGACGCGCCCGTAGCTCAGGTGGATAGAGCAAGGGATTCCTAATCCCTGTGCCGGGGGTTCGAGTCCCTCCGGGCGCACCATCTTTGCAGAGCAGCGGTGAGGCGTGAAAACCAGGGACGAGCACTTCATGGAGGAGGCCCTCGCCGAGGCCAGGAAGGCGGCCGCCGAAGGGGAGGTTCCCGTCGGGGCCGTTCTTGTTGACGGCTCGGCCGTCATCGCGCGGGGCCACAACCTCCGTGAGACCCTGTCCGACCCGACGGCCCACGCCGAGGTGGTGGTGCTGCGGGCGGCGGCCGCGGACAAGGGGACCTGGCACCTTGACGGGACCACCCTTTACGTGACGGTCGAGCCGTGCCCGATGTGTGCGGGAGCCCTGGTCCTGGCGAGGGTCCGGACGCTGGTCTTCGGAGTCGCCGACCCGAAGGCCGGGGCGGCCGGGTCCCTGATGAACATCGTCCAGGACGAGCGCCTCAACCACCGGCTGGAGGTGCGCCGGGGTGTCCTGGCCTCCGAGTGCGCGAAGGTGATGCAGGATTTCTTCCGGGCCAGGCGGGCCCCTGGGCCGGGCGGCCGGGCCGGGTAGACGGACGCGGAGGGGTGTCGGAGTCTGGTCGATCGAGCTCGACTCGAAATCGAGTAGGCGGGTGACCGCCTCGTGGGTTCGAATCCCACCCCCTCCGCCAGCCACAAGGCACATTGAAAACGGTCACGGTCTTGACTCTCTTCGGGTCGGAAGGGTGTCCGAGAGGTCTAAGGAGCACGCCTGGAGAGCGTGTAGGTGGGTGACCGCCTCGCGGGTTCGAATCCCGCCCCTTCCGCCATTCATTCTTCATGAGCGTTCCGCCCTTTCTTAACGCCCATCCTTGGAATACTACGGTCTTGGCCGCGCTAGACGGGGAGGTAGCGGTGCCCTGAACCCGCAACCCGCTATAGCGGGGTCGAATTCCCACCCCCGGCCTTTTCCTGTCGGGCCGGCCGGCGACGGCGGTGTTGACGACCTGGCCCTGCGCAACGGGAACCTGTGAACCCCGTCAGGCCCGGAAGGGAGCAGCGGTAAGCAGGCTCTCCCGTGTGCCGCGGGTACCCCTGGTCCGAGCTTGCCCCGCCGGTACCGCCGGGAGGGACAGGGTCAAAGGTGGGTGCGCGGCCATGACCCTTCTGCCCAAACCAAAAACCCAGCCCGAGTCTCCCACGGGCTGGGTTCTTTCTCTTGGTGGCCCAAACGGGATTCGAACCCGTGTTACCGCCTTGAGAGGGCGGCGTCCTAGGCCTCTAGACCATTGGGCCACTGTGTCTCTCGGTCTGGCCGCTGCGACGTCCGGCTCCTGAGGCGGCCGCCGTCTGCCGTCGGGCGCCTCCGAGCCGACGGCACCTGCATTATAGCAGCGTCGCGAGACGGCTGCAAACCTCAGGGCCTATTCCGCGGCGGGTGGTATGTCAGGCGGGCCCAACGCCCGCTCTACCTGTCGTCTGGCTGGGGGAGGAGGGCTCGAACCTCCGACAAGTGATCCAGAGTCACCCGTGTTACCACTACACCATCCCCCAGCGTTCTCACTTTTCAAAGGAGCCGCTCGGGCGGCCCCGCGCGCCGGACATTATATCACGCCCCACGGCCCTGCGGCAAACCTCCGCGTTCCCTCAACTAAGAACTTCGCCTAAGACCCTCGGCCGGCGCCGTGAGGCGCTCGAGAGCCTCGAGCCGCCTCCAGTTCTCGTCCACCTCACGCTGCATTTCTTCTATCATTTTCAGGTTCTGACCTTCAAAGAGATGCCTGAACCGACCCTGGGGCTTGAGGAAGTCGAGGAGCGGTTTCTTCTTCTTGGGCCTGAAGGTGATGGACCACCTCCCCTCCTCCACCTCCACCAGGGGCCAGAAGCATGTCTCGACGGCCAGCCTCGTCAGTTCGATGGTCTGGGCCGTGTCGTACCGCCAGCCCCGCGGGCAGGGAGCCAGGATGTTGAGGAAGGCCGGACCTTCGGCCCGAAAGGCCTTCTCGGCCTTTCTCACCAGGTCCCGCCAGTGGCTCGGCGCGGCCTGGGCGGCGTAGGGGATGCCGTGGGCGCTGGCGACGGCGAGGAGGTCCTTGCGCGGCTGCCGCTTCCCGGGCGAGGCCTCCCCGGCCGGACAGGTGGTCGTGGCGGCGCCTTTCGGTGTGGCGCTCGAGCGCTGGACACCCGTGTTCATGTAGGCCCCGTTGTCGTAGCACACATAGACGACCCGGTGGCCTCGCTCCAGCATCCCAGAGAGCGACTGGAGCCCGATGTCGTACGTCCCGCCGTCGCCGCCGACGGCGACGAAGACGAAGTCGGCCTCCACTCTGGCCTGCCGCCTGAGAGACCGGTAGGCCGCCTCGACCCCGCTCATGGTGGCGGCGGTGTTCTCGAAGGCGCTGTGGATGAAGGAGCACCGCCACGCCGTGTAGGGGTATATCGTCGTCGCCACCTCGAGGCAGCCGGTGGCGCATCCGACGACCACCCTTCTGGGCGCCGCGGCCAGGAGCTGTCTCATGGCGATGGGGGCCCCGCACCCGGCGCACATGCGGTGTCCCGGTGTGAGCCACTGCGGCGCGGCGGCGAGCTCCTTGAGGCTCTTCACCTTCAGGCTCATCCCTTCACTCCCTGACCCCCAGGTAGTGCACTTCTGTGTTGGGCGACGGTCGGAGGGACCGGCTCAGGACCCCTGCGCCGTCCTCCCCGCGCGGCTCCTCTCCCTCGATGCGCCGGAAGAGCAGGTCGAACACGGCCTCGATGTCCTCGGGGTCCACGTCCCGCCCACCGAGCCCGTAGACCACGTTCACGACCAAGGGCGGGCCGTTCGGGGCCCGACCCTGCGGCCGTCCCGCGGCGTCCGGCCGCACCCCGTCGAGCCCGTACAGGGCCGAACGGACCTCGTTGAACACCGGTCCGCCGGCGGCCGAGAAGCCGTCGCACCGGTCCATGACGGCGACGGCGCGGAGGCCGCCCAAGGCCTCGGCCATCTCCGACGCCGGGAAGGGCCTGAAGACCCGCAGTTTGAGGAGCCCCGCCTTGCGGCCCTCCCGCCGCAACCGGTCGACGACGAAGCGGGCTGTCCCGGCCGCAGAGCCGAGCACGACGACGGCCGCCTCGGCGTCCGCCAGGCGGTAGGCCTCCATCATCCCGTACGACCGGCCCGTGAGGGCGGCGTAGGCCGCGGCCACCTCGGGGATGACCTCCCGGGCGGCGGCCATGGCTTCGGCCTGCTGGCGCTTGTGCTCGAAGTAGAAGTCGTAGAGGTCCAGGGGCCCGACCGTGACGGGGCGGTCGGGGTCGAGGAGGGAGCGGTCGGGACGGTAGGTTCCGACGAACTCCTTCACCTCGTCGTCCGTCAGGACCTCGAGGTTCAGGAGGGCGTGGCTGATGATGAAACCGTCGTAGCAGACCATCACCGGGAGGAGGACCCGTGGGTCCTCGGCGATCCTCACGGCCTGGATGACGTTGTCATAGGCTTCCTGGGCGTCCTCAGACCAGAGCTGGACCCAACCCGAGTCCCTCGCCCCCATGGCGTCCGAGTGGTCGCAGTGGATGTTGATGGGGGCGCTCAGGGCGCGGTTGACCACGGGCATGACGATAGGCAGGCGGCTGCCGGAGGCGATGTAGAGGACCTCCCACATGAGGGCCAGCCCGTTGGCGGACGTGGCCGTCATGGCCCTGGCCCCGGCGGCCGAGGCCCCCACGACGGCGCTCATCGCGCTGTGCTCGCTCTCGACGGTCACGAACTCCGTCTTCACGCGGCCGTCGGCCACGAAGGAAGCGAAGAACTGCACGATGTCGGTCTGAGGGGTTATGGGGTAGGCGGCGACCACGTCCGGCTCGACCTGGCGCATGGCCAGGGCCACGGCCTCGTTGCCGGTGAGCGCCGTCCTCCTCCGCCGGGCCCGGTCGTCCCGCCCCGCGGCCTCCGCCGTCCCCGGTCTGACGTCCTCACCCATCGGCCCCCGCCTCCTCCTCCCGGATCATCTCCAGGGCGTGGGCCTTGTCGGGGCATTCGGTGGCGCAGATGCCGCATCCCTTGCAGTACCGGTAGTCGACACCGGTGACCTTGCCGTCCTTCACCTCTATGGCCGCGTCCGGACAGTACACCCAGCACAGAAGGCACTGGATGCACCGGTCCTCATGCCAGACGGGCCGGAAGGTGCGCCAGTCGCCTGTCTCGTACGCGACGGCGTTCCCCGGCTCAAGGATGAGGCCGCCCCGAGGGATTTCCTTCCACCCGGCGCCCTCACGCACGGTCAATCGACCCTCACCTCTCTGTAGGCCCTCTCGACGGCCCTGGCGTTCCCTTCGATGAGCCGCGGCCGCCCCGCGAACTTCTCCTCGAGGAGCCCCCGGACGACTTCCAGGAAGCGGGTGAGCTCCATCAGTCCGGTCACGCGGACGACCGCGCCCATCATCGGGGTGTTGGGGATGGCCCGGCCGATGGTCTCCACGGCGATGCGGCTGGCGTCGACGACGGCCACCCGGACTCCGCCCCGGTCCGAGAGGCCGAGCCTCTCGCGCATCCGGGAGGGGGAGTCCGGAGTGTTGACGACGACCGCGCCGCCCTCGGTCAGCCCGGCCACGACCTCCCCGGACCTGATGAGCGTCTGGTCGAGCACGACGATGACAGAGGGCCGGGCCACATGGCTGTGGAGGGTTATGGGTTCGTCGCTGAGACGGTTGTAGGCGAGGACGGGAGCCCCCATCCTCTCCGGTCCGTACTCCGGGAAGCCCTGGACGAAAAGTCCGGCCTCTGACGCCGCCTCGGCCAGGAGCAGGGCGGCGGTCTTCGCCCCCTGACCGCCGCGCCCGTGCCAGCGGACTTCGGTCAGCCTCGCCAACCTCGAACGTCCCTCCGTAGAGAGTGTGCCACCGCCGGCGGGAAAGAACTCGCCGCCCGTGCGGCTCGCGGGGCATCTCTGGAGAGCGGCGGTGAGGTCGAGGTCCGCCGCCCGGGCGGCGGCGCGGCAGGGGGCCCGCCCCGGTCAGGCGACGAGCCGCTGAAGGAGGAAAAGCACCACGATGCCCGGCACCCCGAGGAGCCCGGCCACCATCGCCGTGGGCAGGTTCAGGGCGATGTGGTAGCCGAGGAGGCTGCCACCCAGGTTGAGCACCCAGATGAGCAGGGCTCCGAGGAGAGTCCGGTAGGCCAGCCGGGCGACCAGCCGGAGAGGACCGTAGATGAGGCGGAACAGCACGTAGATGAGGAGGAGCGCGAAGAGGTAGGCCAGGACGGCCTGGGCGTCCACGGCGCCGCACCCCCCGCCTGGAGGCTTCCTGCAGTAGGGGCTATTCCGCGGAGGTCGGGGTTAGAACGGGGCGGCGACGGGCGCGGCGGTCAGAACGTGGGACTGTCCACGCCCTCGGTCTTGGCCCGCTTCAGGAGGTACATGTACTTCCGCTCGGCCGCCCCGAGGAGGTATATGGCGTGGTCGACCAGGTCCGGGTCTGAGACCGTCTCGAAGTAGTTCTTCGCCGCGAGCCACTCCTCGTGGGCCCGCCGGATGCTCTCCCGGGGCGAAGGCGGCCTTCCGGTGGGAAGACCGAACTCGACGTCGGGCAGGAGCTTCGAGGAGATGACGTTGACAAGGTCTCCGATAGAGACCAAGCCTGGCCCCCCATCCGGGCTTTTGCCCCTTGCTCTCGTCCTCTATTGTTGGCCATGCCCGGGGGGGTCTTATACAACAGAGTCCTTTTCCGGGGGGGCGCCTGGGGGCCTTCTGATCCCGGGGCCTTTCAGACCTCGCGCCTTCCCTCAAGGGCTCTGGACAGGGTCACCTCGTCGGCGTACTCGAGGTCGCCCCCGACGGGTATTCCCCGGGCGATGCGCGTGACCTTGAGGCCGAGAGGCTTGAGCAGGCGGGCGAGGTACATGGCCGTGGCCTCTCCTTCGACCGTGGGGTTGGTGGCCAGGATGACCTCCCTGAACGAGGACGACTTCAGACGCTTCAAGAGCTCCGGGATGCGCAGGGCTTCGGGCCCGACCCCTTCGAGAGGAGACAGGGCCCCCTCGAGAACGTGGTAGAGCCCGCTGTAGTTGCGCGTCTTCTCCATGGCGATGAGGTCGTTGGCCTCCTCGACCACGCACAGGGTGGTCTGGTCGCGGCCGGGGTCCCGGCAGATGCGGCATGGCTGCGATTCGGCGAGGTTGAAGCAGACCGAGCAACGCCCTATCTTGCGCTTGGCGTCGGCCAGGGCGCCGGCCAGCGACATGACGTCGCGCTCCTCCATGCGTAGCACGAAGAAGGCCAGCCTCTGGGCGGTCTTCGGCCCTATGCCCGGCAGGCGGGTGAGCTCCTGGATGAGCCGGGCCAGAGCCTCGGGGTAGTGGGAGGAAGACACGTCTACCGGCCCCTTCCGGGCGGAAAGCCCGGCAGGCCGGGCAGGCCCGGCAGGCCGAGCCCGCCGGTGAGCTTGGCGAGCTCGCGCGCGACCATCTCCTCCGCCTCCCGGTAGGCCTCGTTCACGGCGGCGATGATCAGGTCCTGCAGCATCTCGATGTCTGACGGGTCCACGACCTCCGGGTCCAGGACCAACTCGACGAGCTGCTTGTCCCCGGTGACCACGGCCCGCACCATGCCCCCTCCGGAGGTCGCCTCGACCGTCCGAGAGGCCAGCTCCTCGTAGGCCCGCTGCATCTCCTCCTGGAGTTTCTGTATCTGGCGCATCATCTTGTTCATGTCAAAGGACATCAGCGTCAACCTCCAGCTTCGTCGTCCTCGCCGCCGGGTGCGGCCTCGTCGACCACCCGGCCCCCGAAGATGGCCAGAGCGCTCCGCAGGGGCTCCGGAGTGGAATCGTCGCCCGCCCGGGCGGACTCTCCGCCTTGGTCCCGGCGCGGTCCGGGCGGTGCGTCCGGCTCCCGCCGTCCGGCCTCGGGCGGTCCGGCGTCTTCCGCTCTCCGCCTTTCCGGCCGGGACCTTCTCCTTCCGGCGCCGCCGCCCGTCCCGGCTGGAGGCTCGGTCCCGGAACGGTCGCGGGGCTCCATGGCTCCCTCGAGCAGGCGGCACTCGACCTTGATTCCCGCTCCGGCCAGCTCGGAGAGGGTGTCTTCCAAGACCTGCTTATTCTTTGTCTGTTCAAGCTGTTCTTTGTGGAAGCGAGATTCAAAGCCCAGGGTCAGGACGCCGTCCTCGAGGGCCAGGGGCTTGGCCATCAGAAGGAAGGCCCTCACGAAGACGCTCCTCTCCTTCACGGCCTGCAGGAGCCGGCTCCAGTTGGCCTCGACCCAGGCCAGGGTCCCGGGTCCGGCCCTGCTCCCGGCCTGGGCCTCCGGCGACGGCCCGGCGTCGGCCGGCGTCTTCTCGGAGGCGGGGCGGGGCGCCGGCCCGGTCTCG